>NZ_JALQDC010000007.1:0-14813 GCF_023631445.1 Caballeronia sp. GAWG1-5s-s
CCATTTATATTTTTTTTTTTTTTTTGTTGGGGCGTTTTTTATTTTTTTTTTTTTGTTTTGGTGTTATATTCTGTGGGTATATATGGTGGCGCCCGGGGGGGGGGGGGGGGGGGGGCGGCCCCGCTGCGGCCTTTCCCTGCCACCTGCGTGATGCCCGCTTACGCAGCGTGCTGCTTCGCCTGCGCTTCTTCCGCTTGGCGGTCCGCCGCGCCATGACGCTGCTTGTAGTCGGCGACCGCTGCCTTGATCGCGTCTTCCGCGAGGATCGAGCAGTGAATCTTCACCGGCGGCAGCGCCAGTTCTTCGGCGATCTGCGTGTTCTTGATCGACAGCGCCTCGTCGAGCGTGCGGCCCTTCACCCATTCGGTGACGAGCGAGCTCGACGCGATGGCCGAACCGCAGCCGTACGTCTTGAACTTCGCGTCCTCGATGATGCCGTCCGCGCCCACGCGAATCTGCAGCTTCATCACGTCGCCGCATGCGGGCGCGCCGACCATGCCGGTGCCGACAGCGTCGTCGTCCTTCGCGAACGAGCCGACGTTGCGCGGGTTTTCGTAGTGGTCCAGAACCTTGTCGCTATAAGCCATGATTCAACTCTCCGTATGTTCGTTTCGCGTGGACGCAGTGCGCTTCGTTCAGTGCGCCGCCCACTGGATGCTCGAAATGTCGATGCCGTCCTTGTGCATTTCCCAGAGCGGCGACAGATCGCGCAGTTTCGCAATCTTGCTCTTGAGCAGGTTGACCACGTAATCGACGTCCTGCTCGGTCGTGAAGCGGCCGACCGTGAAGCGGATCGAGCTGTGCGCGAGTTCATCGTTGCGGCCGAGGGCGCGCAGCACATACGACGGCTCGAGCGAGGCCGACGTGCACGCCGAACCCGACGACACCGCCACATCCTTCACCGCCATGATCAGCGACTCGCCTTCGACGAAATTGAAGCTGATATTGAGGTTGTGCGGCACGCGGCGTTCCATGTCGCCGTTGACGTACACCTCTTCGATTTCCTGCAGGCCGTGCAGCAGCCGGTCGCGCAACATGCGGATGCGCTCGTTCTCGGTCGCCATTTCTTCGCGCGCGATGCGGAACGCCTCGCCCATGCCGACGATCTGATGCGTCGCGAGCGTGCCGGAGCGCATGCCGCGCTCGTGGCCGCCGCCGTGCATCTGCGCTTCGATGCGCACGCGCGGCTTGCGACGCACATACAGCGCGCCGATACCCTTCGGGCCATACGTCTTGTGCGCCGATAAAGACATGAGATCGACCTTCAGCTTTTGCAGGTCGATCTGAATCTTGCCGGTGGCCTGCGCCGCATCGACGTGGAAGATGATGCCCTTCTCACGCGTGATCTCGCCGATCGCCTCGATGTCCTGAATCACGCCGATCTCGTTGTTCACGCTCATCACGGAAACGAGAATGGTGTCCGGGCGAATCGCCGCCTTGAACGTGTCGAGGTCGATCAGGCCGTCTTCCTTCACGTCCAGATACGTGACGTCGTAGCCTTCGCGCTCCAGCTCGCGGCAGGTGTCGAGCACGGCCTTGTGCTCGGTCTTCACCGTGATGATGTGCTTGCCTTTGCTCTTGTAGAAGTGCGCCGCGCCCTTGATGGCGAGGTTGTCCGATTCGGTCGCGCCCGACGTCCAGATGATCTCGCGCGGATCGGCATTCACCAGCGCGGCGACCTGCTCGCGCGCTTCCTCGACCGCGCGCTCCGCGTCCCAGCCGTACTGGTGACTGCGCGAGGCCGGATTACCGAACTGCTCGCGAAGATACGGGATCATCTTGTCCACCACGCGCGGATCGATCGGCGTCGTCGCGCTGTAGTCCATGTAAATGGGCAGGTGGGGGATATCGTTGTTCATCAGTCGCTCCGGGAAAATCGGTCAAATCGCTTGGC
This sequence comes from Caballeronia sp. GAWG1-5s-s, assembly GCF_023631445.1. NCBI lineage: Bacteria > Pseudomonadati > Pseudomonadota > Betaproteobacteria > Burkholderiales > Burkholderiaceae > Caballeronia > Caballeronia sp. GAWG1-5s-s. The sequence goes on from NZ_JALQDC010000007.1 coordinate 1,895, forward strand.
TGGGTCGCTGGCGCCGCGTTGCAGTACGTTCTGCGGTTCGCGACGACCGGGCGGTCAGCCAGCCAGATTGAAAATGGAATTCGGACCCTTGGGCACGACGCGCGCCGCCTCGACGCCTGCCGGTTCCGCGCGCCGGTCGCGCAGCACCGCTGCCGAGCCTTCGCGGGCGCGCTGCTGGTCGACCAGATCTTTCAGCGAGACGGAATCGAGATACTCGACCATCTTCTGATTGAGCGTCGCCCAGAGTTCGTGGGTCATGCAGTGGCCGTCGTGCTGCTTCGTGCCTTCGCACGTGCCCTTGCCGCCGCACTGGGTGGCGTCGATCGGCTCGTCCACCGCGATGATGATGTCCGCCACCGTGACGTTCTCCGCCCGACGCGCGAGGTTGTACCCGCCGCCCGGACCGCGCACCGATTCGACGATCTCGTGCCGACGCAGCTTGCCGAACAGTTGTTCGAGATAGGAAAGCGAGATGCGCTGGCGCTGACTGATGCCTGCCAGCGTCACCGGGCCCTGCTCCTGGCGCAGCGCCAGGTCGATCATCGCCGTGACGGCGAAACGGCCTTTCGTGGTGAGTCTCATAATTGGGGGCTAACGCTAATACTCGATGATTTTGATCAAGTATAAATATCCCACAGTTTTAGTCAAGTATCCGGGCGGAATAAGTAACGATTTAGTCGATCTTTTCGCCGCCGGCAGCGCCCGGCGAGCTACGGCCGCAGTTGCGCCCGCAGTGCGTTCAACAAGCCTTCGCAGGCGTCTTCGCACTGGTCCAGCACGCGCTCGAAGCCTTCGTCGCCGCCGAAATACGGATCGACGACCACGCGGCTGTCGTCGCGGGTGGCGAACTCCATCAGAAGCCGGATCTTGTCCCGGTACTCCGGCGGACAGACCGACGCGAGCGCGGCAGCGTTGGCGTCGTCCATGACGATGAACAAGTCGAAGCGCGCAAAGTCTGCTGCGGCCACCTGACGGCCGCGCAGCGTCGACAGGTCGTAGCCGCGCTTTTTCGCCGCGCGCTGGGCGCGCTCGTCGGGCGGCTGGCCGATGTGCCAGTCGCCCGTGCCCGCGGAATCGATGACGATCCGGTCAGCCAGTCTCGCCCGCTCGACCAGTTCGCGCATGACCGCTTCCGCGCTGGGCGACCGGCAGATATTGCCGAGACAGACGAAGCAGATGGCGATCGAATTCATCGGGCCGAACGGGGAAATGGGTGTTGGACGCCGCGCAGACAACCGCGGGTTCAATTGCGCTCGGATTATACAAAGGCTCGTCGGAACGCGCCGGGACGGGCCGGCGACCGGCGCTGTCTCCCGCGCCGAATCAGCCCTTTTCGCGATGAATGTCGTGCGTGACGAAGCCGCTCTCGCCGTTCGGCATGTCGAGCCAGTCGCGGTGCGCGAGCGTGCGGCGGATATCGGCGAGCCCGGTCTCCCAGTGCTCGCGCATTGTAGAGAAGCCGAACTGATAGTCCTTGTACTGGCCCTCGTACTCTTTCTGCCGATAGATCAGGTGGATGATGTTGTAGCGCTTCGAGCAGGCCAGTTCGGCGGCGCGTCGGCACCACTCGTCGGTGTCGCGAAGCGCCTCGGGCACGAGGTCGAGCACGTGCTTGAGCACGTTGCGGTAACGCTGGGCGCGCTGCATCTCGTCCGTGACGAGCCGCGTGCGGCTCGAGTACTGCACGTCCTTGATGCGGCCCGTGACATCGACGATATTGTCCGGCACCGGCCCGCGCGCGCTCCAGAGATCGACCTGGAACGCGAGCGTGTCGCGGCGCGGGGTGGCTTGCGCGACCTCGTAAAGCGGCGTGTTCGACATGAGGCCGCCGTCCCAGTAGAACTGTCCGTCGATCTCGACGGCGGCAAAGCCCGGCGGCAGCGCGCCCGAGGCCAGAAAATGCTCGGCGCGCAGCTTCGTCCGCGTGTTGTCGAAGTACGCGAAATTGCCGGTTGCCACGTTCACCGCGCCAACCGACACCCGCGTTTCGCCCGAATTGATGCGGTCGAAGTCGCAAAGGCGTTCAAGCGTAGCCTTGAGCGGAGTCGTATCGTAATAGCTCGCGGTCTCGGGCGAACTCGATGCCACCGGCGACGGCGGCGGAAAGCGCGGCACGAAGAAGCCCTTCTGCCCTTCGACGAGCGCATCGACCGCCTGCAACGCGGTAAACGCCTTTCGAATCTGGTCGGTCGAATCGAAGAACGCGCGCTCGACGAACGCGGGCAACGGAAAGCCGAACGCCGGCTGACAGATGGTTTCCCAGAATTCACGCAGCCGCTCGAAGCGATTCTCCGGCGCATTCCCCGCGATGATCGCGGTGTTGATCGCGCCGATCGAGATGCCGGCGATCCAGTTCGGGTGAATGTCCGCCTCGTGCAAGCCCTGGTAGACGCCGGCCTGATACGCGCCGAGCGCGCCGCCACCCTGAAGCAGGAGCGCGACGGTCTCGTAGGGCGGCAAGCTGATGCGCGGCGCTTGTTCGTGGCTGCGTTCGCGGCCTAAGGCTTGGTTGTCGTCGCTTTCTGACATGAGGCGTCGTTCCTTATTGTATGTACGAGCCGTGGCTCGCGACGAACGATTGCCCTGTGCGCGGCGCCGGCTCGAACGCGGTCTGCGCCACGTCTTCGACCGTTGTGGACACGCCGTCCACGATGCCTGTGACCACCGCCCTCTTGCCGCCCAGCTTACCGTTCTGTGACATGCCAAGCTCCTGTCGGAAGACTGAATGACAACATGCGAACCATGCGGCCATCAAGCCGGCCAATCGGCATAGGAGGATTCGCGTTCGCTCGCAAGGATCGCCTAGGCCGTTCGGCCAGCTATTGCGCGAAGCCGGGAGCGGCTATTGTGCATGAACGTAGCGATGCGTCGCAGCCGCCGGCCGAGCCGAATAACCGCGCCTGCGTGCTCCGCTACAATTGATCGCTTTCGCTTTTCATCGCTTCTTGCGGGTCACTCGTCATGCTCAGTTACCGTCACGCCTTTCACGCAGGCAACCACGCCGATGTGCTGAAGCACGCCATTGTCGTTCAGATGCTTCGATATCTCGGGCTGAAGGACAAATCGTACTGGTACATCGACACGCATGCCGGCGCAGGCGTGTATTCGCTAGCGGAAGGCTTCGCGGCGAAGAACGCGGAGTACGAATCGGGCATTGCGCGATTGTGGGATCGCACCGACTTGCCGCCGCTGCTCGCCGATTACGTCGATGAAGTGAAGGCGTTGAATCCGGACGGCGCACTGCGCTTCTATCCGGGCTCGCCGTATCTGGCTTGGCGCGCGCTGCGCGAGCAGGACCGCATGCGGCTTTTCGAGTTGCACAGCACGGAGATCGACGTGCTGCGTCATAACTTCCGCGACGCCAGCCGCCGCGCGATGATCTACGACGGCGACGGATTCGAAGGCATCAAGGCGATCCTTCCTCCGCCGCCGCGCCGCGCGCTGGTGCTCATCGATCCGTCTTACGAAGACAAGCGCGACTATGCGCGGACGGTCGAATGCCTGGAAGAATCGCTCAGGCGCTTTGCCACCGGAACCTATGCGGTGTGGTATCCGCAAGTCTCGCGCATGGAGTCGCAACGTTTCGCCGATCAGTTGAAGGCTATCCAGCCGACGGGCTGGCTGCATGCGACGCTCACCGTCAAGGCGCCGCCGGCGGACGGCCTCGGCTTGTTCGGCAGTGGCATGTTCATCTTGAATCCGCCGTATAAGCTCGCGAGCGAGTTGAAGCAGGCGTTGCCCTATCTGGTCGATGCGCTCGGTCAGGATGCGGGTGCTGCGTTCAAACTGGACCAACGCGCGGACTGATTGCGTCCGATCAGGGGTACGCCTCCCGTCGCCTGCGCGAGTGGCTCGGGTTAGTCGTCGCGGGGGTTGCAGTCTGCCCGCCATATTCGACGTACGGCGAAACCGCGATCGGCTGCTGCTCCTGTGGCGGCAGTCCGGGTAACGTTGCCATCGGGACCATGCCCGGCGCGCCGAGGGGTGCGCTTTGCAGGACGGTCCCGCTTACGCCGCTATGAATGCCGGTCTGCGTATCGAGCACGAGCGGTTCGCCGCCGGGCTTCGCGAATGCCAAGTCGCCGTGGCAAAGCGCCACGGCGAACACCGCGCAGGCTGCGAGGAGGCGCGTATGCGTCGTGCTGGGAATGTGGCAAGTCATCGATCGCTCTATTCGGTAGACGAAACGGCTTTACCTTACCCCGGTGGCAAGCTTTAGGCTAGGCGCTCACATCCACTTGACCGTTCTTTCGGGAGAATCATGAAGTCGACACGGAATCTGCTGCGCGCGGTACTCGCCGTCATCACCGTTTCCTTCGGCGTAAGCGGCTTTGCCCAGACCGCGGCGCCGGCGCACGACGGCATGCCGGGCATGAAGCATGGCATCACCGGCAACGCGGATGCGCCCTCGAACGCAGCTTTCGAGGCCGCCGATGAATCGATGATGTCGAGAATGTCGGACGTTCAGTACACGGGAAACGCCGACCGCGATTTCGTCGCGCACATGATTCCGCACCATGAGGGCGCGGTCGAGATGGCGAAGGTGGAACTGAAGTACGGAAAGGACGCGAAACTGCGCGAACTGGCGAAGGACATCGTCGCTGCGCAGGAGAAGGAAATTGCGTTCATGAAGCAGTGGCTGGCGACCCATCCCGCGCAGAAGTGACGTCGCTCCGAATAGAAGCCGCAGAAACGACAAAGCCCCGCATGACGGGGCTTTTCATTCGACACCTGGCGCGCTTCGCGGCGCGCGGACGCGGGCTTCAGATGTTGTAGCCGTTGTTTTCGAGCGAACGGATACGCTTCTCGAGCTGGACGACGTCCGACGATTGAGCGAGGTATTCTTCGCGGCGGCGTTGTTCGGCGGCTTCAAACCAGATGCTGAGTTTTTCGAGCAGGATTGCAAACATGATGTTCTCCAAGGATTGGTGCTGGTCCCTGGCGGTTCGGGTCAGGGATAACCCGCATTAGGGATAACCCGGATTATAGCTGACCCAACTGCTTGGTGTGAGTGAAATGCCCGCATGAAGTGCATTCCGATTCGGAATGGTGCGTTCTCGCCGTGTCTTCAAATGACTGATTCAACGAGAAAATCGGGGCGAACGGCGAACCTAAGCACCGTTAAGGTGCACTCACTGCGCCAATTTGTCCAAAATCGGGCAGTCGGGGCGCTCGTCGCCGTGGCAGTGCCGTGCAAGATGTGACAGCGTGTCGCGCATGTCGCTTAGCTCTGCAATCCGGCGATCCAGCTCGGCGACATGTTCCAACGCAATCGCTTTCACTTCCGCGCTGGCTCGCGTCCGGTCATGCCACAGCGCCAGCAGCTTGCGGATATCCTCGACGAGGAAGCCCAGACGCCGCGCTTGTCGCACGAACCGCAGCGCATGCACTTCTTGTTCGCCATACACGCGGTATCCCGATGAGGTCCGCCCGACCGGCGTGAGCAAGCCGACGCTCTCGTAATACCGGATCATCTTCGCGGTGACGCCCGACGCGCGGGCCGCTTCCCCAATATTCATCCTGTTCTCCCTCGACTTTCCGCCGACTCTACACCTTCCCATCATGGCAAGGTATACGATGTCGATACTCTCACTCATTTCAAGAGGAACCGATATGACCGAATTCGAAGTTCAGGGCATGAGTTGCCAGCATTGCGTCGCTGCCGTCACGCGTTCGATTCAGGAGATCGACCCAGAGGCGCAGGTTCGCGTCGATCTGGAACGCGGTACGGTCGCGGTCGAATCGACGCAGACGGAACAGGCGCTGAAGGACGCGATCGACGATGCCGGCTATACCGTCGTAGGCGCAGCTTCCGCATGACAGGCGGCAAGGGGTTCACTGTCGCGCTGATCGGCGCCTCCGGTCTTCTGGGGCGCGCGGTATCGGACGAACTCGCCGGCGCGGTGCCGTGGCGCGTCGTGCGTACCGCGCATCGGCGCGCGAGTGCGGACAGCGTGCCGCTCGATATTCGCGATCACGACGCCGTGCGCGCATTCCTGCGCCGGGAGAAGCCGGATGCCGTCGTGATCGCCGCAGCGGAGCGTCGGCCGGATGTGTGCGAGAACGACCCGCAACTCGCCCGCGCGCTCAACGTGGACGCGGTGCGCGTCATCGCTAGCGAAGCCAGGGCGCTCGGCGCGTGGGTCTTGTCGATTTCGACGGACTATGTTTTCGACGGCACGTCGGCGCCCTACTTTCCCGACGACGCGCCCGCGCCGCTGAACGCCTACGGTCACAGCAAGCTCGACGGCGAGCGAGCGCTGCTGGAAGCCGATCCGCAATCGTGCGTGCTGCGTCTGCCGCTGCTTTACGGACCGGTCGTCGACTGGAGCGAATCGGCGGTGACGAGCCTGACGCCCGCGATCGTCGCCTCCGCCGATCCGGCAAAAGCGCCGGCTTTGATGGATGCATGGGCGACGCGTTACCCGACCTACACACCGGACGTCGCAGTGGTGATCCGGGGCATGCTCGAACATCACGCTCGCGGCGCGACGATTTCCGGCATCACGCAATGGTCCGGCGACGAACCGATGACGAAGTTCGATATCGCCGAGCGCATCGCGCGCGTGCTGAAGGTGGACGCGAAGCTCGTCGCGCAACGCGAGCCGACCGACGCGACGCCGCGCCCGCGCGATTGCCATCTGGATTCCGGCCGCCTCGAGGCGCTCGGCATCGGGCAGCGCACGCCGTTCGATACGGCGATCGAACGGCTGCTCGCGAACTATCCGGCGCTGCCGTCGTCGTGATTCAGTGAAAGTCGCGGCTCGACGCGGCAAGGCGCCCGAGCAGCGCCGTGTGGTCTTCGAGCCGTTGCGCGACCAGATGCCGCACGTCGCCCTCGTTCTGCCACACGCCATGCACGCCGAGGAGCGACGCGCCGAGCAGCACCTTGCGCTGCTTCTCGACGAGCCCCGGCCACACGATCACGTTGATCGCACCGGTTTCGTCCTCGATCGAGACGAAGATCGTGCCGTTCGCCGTGCCCGGCCGTTGCCGCACCGTCACGATGCCGCACGCCCGCACGACGCGCCCGGTCTTGAGATCCGCGAGATCAGCGGCCGTCCGGAAACGCAGGCGAGCCAGCCGCGCGCGCAACAGCGCGAGCGGATGACGATTGAGCGTGAGCCCGAGGCTCGCGTAGTCATCGACGATTTCGCGGCCCTCCGATGCCTGCGGCAACGCGAGCGGCGCCTCGGGCATCGGCGCGTCGCGCAGCAATTCCGGCGCGCGCTGCTGCGCGGTCACCGCCCACCACGCCTGACGCCGGTGCCCTGCGATGCTCGCGAGCGCGTTGCCCGCTGCGAGCGCCTCCAGTTCGCGGCGCGACAAGGCGGCGCGGCGCGTGAGATCGTCGACATCGACGAAAGGCGCCTCGGCGCGCGCGATCATGATCCGCTCGGCCGCGGCTTGCGGCAGACCTTTGATGAGTTGCAGGCCGATGCGCACGCCCGGCCCACCCGCGCCGTATCGCTGCGCCGGCAACTGGACACGCGCGGCGAGCTTGCGCGCGCCGCGCCGCATGGTCCTGCGAAAGATCTGATGCGGCAACGGCGCGCCGTAAAACTGCTGTCGCCGCTGTTCCTTGCCGGCATCGAAGACGACGCGCTCGCCCTTGCCCGGCGACAATTCGAGCACCGATTCCCAGTCGCTCAGCGAAACATCCGGCGCGAACACGTCCACGCCGTGCCGCCGCGCATCCTGCACGAGTTGCGACGGTGAATAAAAGCCGAGCGGCTGGCTATTCAGGAGACCGGCCAGAAACGCGGCGGGCTCGTAACGCTTGATCCACGCGCTGAAATAGACGAGCAGCGCGAAACTCGCCGAATGGCTTTCCGGAAACCCGTATTCGCCGAAGCCCTCGATCTGCTTGCACACGCGCGCCGCGAACTCGTGCTCATAGCCGCGCGCGAGCATCTTCTTCATGAGATCGGCTTGATACTCCTCCAGATGGCTGCCGCGTCGCCAGGCGGCCATCGCGCGGCGCAGCTGATCGGCCTGCTCGGCCGTATAGCCTGCCGCGACCATCGCGAGCTTCATCACCTGTTCCTGAAAAATCGGCACGCCGAGCGTACGGCCGAGCACGGGCCGCAGTTCATCCTTCGGATAATCCTCTTCCTCCAGGCCCTGCTTGCGCCGCAGATACGGATGCACCATGCCGCCCTGAATCGGGCCGGGACGCACGATCGCCACTTCGATCACGAGGTCGTAATACTTTTGCGGCCGCAAGCGCGGCAACATGCTTTGCTGCGCCCGCGACTCGATCTGGAATACGCCGATGGTGTCCGCGCGGCAACACATCTCGTAGACGGCTTTGTCCTCGCGGCGAATGTGCGACAGGCCGAATTGCGGGATGCCCCGCCGCAGCGCGACGAATTCGAGCGCGCGGCGGATCGCCGACAACATGCCGAGCGCGAGCACGTCCACTTTCAGGAGCTTGAGCTGGTCGATGTCGTCCTTGTCCCACTGGATCACGCAGCGGTCTTTCATCGCGGCGTTTTCGATGGGCACGAGTCGCGACAGCCGTTCCCGCGCGATCACGAAGCCGCCGACGTGCTGCGACAAGTGGCGCGGAAAGCCGCGTAGTTCGCGCGTCAGGCGAATGAGATGCCGCGTGATGTGCGAGTCTTCGCTGAAGCCCGCTTCCCGCAGATAGCCGGCCACCGCCGACGGTCCGTCCCACCACTGCTGCGCCTTGCCGATGCGCTCGATCAGCGAGGCATCCAGTCCGAGCGCGCGGCCCACGTCCTTCAGCGCGCTGCGCGTGTGATACGTCGTGACCGACGCCGCCAGAGACGCCCGATGCCGCCCGTATTTCCGGTAAATGTACTGAATGACTTCCTCGCGCCGCTGGTGCTCGAAATCGACGTCGATATCGGGCGGCTCGTTGCGCGCCTGGGAAATGAATCGCTCGACCAGCAGGCCCATTCTGACCGGATCGAGTTCGGTGATGAAAAGACAGAAGCAGATGATCGAATTCGCCGCCGAGCCGCGCCCCTGACACAGAATGCCCTTGCTGCGCGCAAAGGCGACGATGTCGTAGACCGTCAGGAAGTATTTCTCGTAGCCCAGCGTGGCGACGAGCGCCAGTTCCTTGTCGATGAGACCGATGGTGTCGGCATCGAACCCGTTCGGCCAGCGCACCTTCGCGCCCGCCATCACGCGTTTGCGCAGATAGCTCGCGGGCGTTTCGCCCGGCGGCACGAGTTCCTCGGGATACTCGTACTGAAGCTCGTCGAGACGGAACGTGCAGCGGGCCGCCACTTTCAGCGTTTCCGCGATCGCCGCCTTTGGATAAAGCGCGCCGATGCGCAGGCGCGTGCGCAAATGCCGCTCCGCGTTTGCTTCGAGCGCATAGCCGCACTCGGCAAGCGGACGGCCGAGGCGAACGGCAGTCAGCGTGTCCTGCAAGGGCTTGCGCGAGCGCGCGTGCATCAGCGCGCCGCTTGCCGCGACGAGCGGCAGGCCGCTCGCCTCCGAAATGACGCGGCACGAAGCGAGGCGCTCGTCGTCGCTGCCGTCCTGCCAGAGTTCCAGCGCAAGCCACGCGCGGCCCGCCGCGAAGCTGGCGAGCCAGTGCGCGCGTTCGAGCGTGTCGGCGAGCGTCGCCGCGCGCTGCGGCACGAGAATCAGCAGGCAGTCGGGCAAATGCGTCAGATGCGCGATATCGCCGCGCAGATCGGCGGCATCCGTGGCATTGGACGACGCGGCCGGATCGGTGAAATCTTCCGGCCCCAGCCGATACTGGCCCTTCGGCGAACGCGAGCGCGCAAGCGAAATCAGCTCGGACAGATTGCCGTAGCCTTCGCGGTTCGTCGCCAGCGCGATGAGCGTGCAGAACGGTTGGCCATCGGCATCGGTCAGATTCAATTCGCTGCCGATGATTAGCTTGAGTGTCGATTGGTCGGGCAACGGCTGGCCGGCGAGCCGCGCGGCTTCGACCGCGGCTTTGACTTTGGCCTCGATGTCTTTGATCGCCGCGTGCGCGCGCACGACGCCCGCGAGCGAGCATTCGTCCGTGATCGCGAGCGCGGTATAGCCGTGCTCGAGCGCCGCGGCGGCCAGTTCCTGCGGATGCGACGCGCCACGCAAAAACGAGAAATTGCTGATGCAATGCAGTTCGGCGTATCCGGGCAGGAGCGTGGACGCGGACACGGCGCCGGAAAAGTCTCCGCCGTCGTCGGCCAGACCGATGATGTCGTTGAGATCGTCCATCGGCGTCATCCAAAGAATCCGTGCAGGAACCACGCGCCGCTCAGACGCTCGCGATACAGCCAGAACATGCGGCCGCGATCGTCGGAGGCGACGTAGTAATCGCGCTGGACGCCGTTGCCGTCCCACCAGCCTGCTTCGATGCGCTCGGTTCGGCTGATCAGCTTCAGCGGACGGCGATAGAACGGCCGCTCGTTGCGCAGTTGCAGCTTTTGCGGCGTTTCGAGGATCCACGAGGGGCGCGGCTGCGAAGGCACGGCGCGATCGGGTAGTTGCAGCGGCTCGTCGGTGTCGGTGTCGGTCTCTGGCTGGTCTTCCTGCGCTTCTTCGGGTGTTTCGTCGGATGCGCTCTCGACATGCTTCGGCTTCTTTGCGCGCTTGGGCTTGCTATCGCGCACTGCCTGATAGGGCTCGACCGTCATCGCCGCCTCAGGCCGATGATCCTCCCGCGCAACCAGTTGCACAACGTTCTCCGCGCCCAGGCGCGCGCTCAGACGTTCGAGCAGCTGCGCCATCGATTCGTTATCGGAAGTCGGCATCGGAAACAGCGTGTCGGACGGCGGCGCGTGCTCGCTGACTTTGTCGGCGAACAGCTTCATTTCGATGACTGGAGCGATGAGCGTCGTCTGATTCAGCTTTTCGCGCAGCAGCCAAAGGACGTGATCGGCGTCGCGCGTCGGCACGGCCCACGCGACCTTAAGCGTCGATGTTTTCGGCGCGTGGCGCGCGGCCAGTTCGTGCTCCAGCAGCAGCGAGAACTCGCTCACCGCGGCGTGATGCGCGCTCAGCCAGCCGGCCAGTTGCAGCACGAGCCGGCGCGCGGCGAACAGCAGCGCCTCGGCGCTTTCCACGCGTGCCTGCAATTCCAGCCGCGCCTCGAACGATGCCGGCGCGCAAAACGCCTCGCGCGGATCGGGCGCCTGCCCGTAAGCCTGCGCGAGCCATTGCAGAATGCCCTGCCCGAACCGCCGCGCGACGCCCTTGCGCGGCAGGCGGCGTAAATCGGCGAGCGTCGAGCAGCCGATCTGTTCGAACACGTTCCCATGCGATTCCGCCGACGGAACGAGCGACACCGGCAACGCGTCGAGCACGCGCACGAGCGTCGTCTCCTTCACAATACGCACGCGACGCGTCACGCGGCGAGTGCGCGCATGCGCGAGCAGCCACGCGCCCCACGCGGTCGGCGCACAGCCCATTCGCGACGTGAAGCCACATCCTTTCACCGTCGACGACGCCTTGGCGATCAGCGCCCGCAAGCCGCCGAAAAGCCGCGTGCTCGCACCGACTTCCAGCAGCACCGTATTCGCATGCGCGAGCACGACTTTCGGCGTGAACGCGAGCAACGCCAGCGCAACCGCTTCGAGCGCGCGCTGCTCCGCGTTGACATCGACCGCGAGCAGCGTCAGCCGCGGCGCCAGCGCGAACGCGTGAGAGCGCGTGCTGCCGGGCCTCACTCCCAGCCGAAACGCGATGAGGTCGGGCAGCAGGATGCGCGCGTGATCGGCGAGCGCGAAACACGGCTGATCGACGTCCTGCGCGGCGGGCGTGTCGGCGCGGTCATTCGGCGTCGGCCTCGCTCCAGGCGAAATCGAACCGGCCAATGCGCATGGCATCGATGGCGGCTTGACTGCTTCGAGCGATAAAAGCGGCAATGTCACCGCTATCCACAACATGTTTGACCTCTCGTGCTTTCCTTTGCTGGCTGGCGCGGCGCAGATGCTCGGGCAACGCGGGCAACTGCAGCGGCAAGCGCAAATGCAACGGCTTTTCCAGCAACGGACCGCGTCGCTTGATGATGCTGATCTCCAGCATGACGACCTGCATCCATTCGCGACGATTCATCGTTGGTGCGGTTGCGGGCAGCATCGGTTTGCAGACCATTCGCAGCGGCGCCGCCGATGACTGCTTCGCGGCATTCAATGGACGAAACAGGAACGCCAGCGATTGCGACTCCTGCGCTGCGACCTGCAATCGCCGCAAGGCTTCGGGGCGCGCTTTGGGGAGCCAGATCAACACAGCGCCGATGCCCTCCTGCTTGAGCGACTGCTCCGCGGCCCACAGCACCTGATCGTCGGGCGCTTTGACCCAGACGAGCTTATTCGGCGCGATGTTCATTGCCCGAAACGCAGCGTGATTGGGCATCCAGGGTGGCGCGATGAAGACGACGGAGCGGCTTTGAACCGTCGTCAAGTCCCGCAACGTGCGCGCGAGCAGCCGGATCTCACCGACGCCGCTTTCTTCGATCAGCACTTCGGTCACGGTGCCCGGCTGCCAGCCTGCGCCTGGCAACGCCAGATCCAGCATTCGATAGCCGCTCGGAACGACGCCTGAATGCGAGGTGGTGAACTGCTCGCCTTGCCATAGCTGCTGCTGCAGGCGCGACGTCAGTCCGATGTCCAGTAATGAAAGTGCGGCACCCATGGATTCCCGTCTGCCGTATGCAGAGTCCGCTATGCGTGAACGCGATGCGGCCTCCGGTTAGTACTGTACATTTATACAGTATTTCGGGGCGTACTGGGGAATGAGCGGAGAGATCCGAGGAGGTGAGACGGGGCGCGGCTGAAGAGTGGATTTGTGAGCCCAAACGCAAAAACCCCACCTTTGCGGGGTGGGGTTTTTGTTTGTGGCAAGGAGGAGCCTGACGATTACCTACTTTCACACGGGCAATCCGCACTATCATCGGCGTGGAGTCGTTTCACGGTCCTGTTCG
>NZ_JALQDC010000008.1:0-145024 GCF_023631445.1 Caballeronia sp. GAWG1-5s-s
TTCAATGCCTGTTACTGTTTTCGGTTGTGTTACCAACCGGTCGCTCACTCAACGTACTGACGATGATTAATCCGTCTTTCGACAGATAAACCTTCCTCTGATACTTCGTGTGAGACTCTTGATACTTTTGCTTGACCAATTCCGAAGAACCGGCCGCACTCACCATCAAGCGCCCACACTTATCGGCTGTTAGTTTTTAAAGAGCAATCCGCCAAGACTTTTCCACTTCGCTGCACCGAGCACTTCACTCAGCACCGCTTCGTCTTGCGTCGCTGCATCAGCAGCAGAGAAACGAGATTATGTACGTCGTTTCGGTCAGTGTCAACAAGTTTTTGAAGCATTTCACTCGTCAACCGCGCTCGGAACACTTCTCACCTTCCAAGCCCAACCACGACACCACTACTCCCGCTTCCTTCGCGTTCGTTGAATCGCGAAGGAACGGAATTGTAGTGAGTGCCAACGCCAACCGCAAGGGCTCGGCCGAATAATTTGTGATCGCTTGAACGATTGACGTGGCTCCCGCGCGCCTATCGATCGGCCGGCGCGCGCATCCCGTAAAACAGGCGCCCGAACGACTACAATAAAAGGTTCTTCGCCCCAATGAACCTGTATTGATATGCGCACGCGAACTGCTAAACGCCTCCCACCAGACGCGGACAAACTCGTCAGCCTCTCTCTCGCGCTTTTCGCATCGGGCAGCCGCGTCGAAGATCGCTTCTGGGAAGCCCGCCTCGACACCCTCATCGCCAAACTGGTGCGCAACGGCAACCAAACCACTCTTGATGCTGCGCTGGATCACCTGCAGCAGAATCATCCCGACGCCTACGGCGCGTTGGCCGATATGGCGGAAACGCATAGCGAGTCGTTCAAGATGGATATCGACGGCGTGCCGCACGAGTCTCTCCTGATCGCGGCGCCGGTGCTCGCGTGGACGCGCTACGCGATTCCATCTGGCACGCTCAAGGCCGACGCTGTCGACGCGCTGCGCACGCAGTTGCAGGCGCACGTGCTGGCTGGCGGCGCACGCCTCGCCGTCGCGCCGTATCTGTATAGCATCGACCAGTTGCCGCGGCATCATGTCGACACCGCGCGCCTCGCGCAACAGTTGACGCAGGCGGCGCTCGGCGCTGCCAGCGCGCGCATGAATCTGGCTGACTTGCCGGAGACGTCGCCGATTCTCGCCGATCCGCGCTTTCTGCTCGCCGTCGCCGTTGTCCCGGCGGGCGAAGCATTCTTCCGCTGGCAGGAAGACGAGAACGGCGCGCGCATCGAGCGCAGTCAGTGTCTCGAACAATGGGCGGCTCAGGGCGGCGCCAGCTTCGCGAGCATTCTTCCCGGCTGCGAATTCGAATGTTTGTTGCCGGATGCCTATTATTCGGCGTGCCGAGATGCCGACGAGCAAGTACGCCCTCACACCGTGCGCACCGCTGTTCGATATCTCTTCGATACGCTCGGCGCCGCCCCTCAGGAATTGCGCGCGGTCATTGCGGGCTTCGGCGAACGCCGCATCGACGAATATCGCATCGGATTCACCCGGCGCGGCAGCAACGACGTGATCTACGGCGTCGTTTGGCCGCTGTACGGACGCGAGAACGGCGAGGCAGGCCTCGAAGACGAAGCGGAACTGGAAGGCGCTGACGGTCCGGTCGAAGAGATCGTCGAGCTGCTTAGAAAGTCCGGCGTCACCGACGTCCGTCGCCACGCGGGACGCTTCGAGCCGGAGTTCTGCGATGACTGCGGCGTGCCGCTCTACGCCGATCCGCTCGGCGAGATCGTTCACGCCGAGATGCCCGAGGACGCCGAACCCGCGCAGCCGCACTTCCATTGACACGCGTCAATGCTTCGGTAGCCCACAAAGCCCCGCCCTCGCGCGGGGCTTTGTGCTTTTCGCCTATGCCATTCGGATAGGGGGCGCGATCGCAAGAAGTTTGTCAATATCACGTCAACGCCGACATTCGCTGGCGTTCGGTTCCGCCGCGAGTGAGCGTCGGATGTATTGACAAGAGGTTGAGCATGAAAATAATCATCATGGGTTCGGACGCGGAGCGCCGTGCGGGCCTCAAAACACTGCTGCGCCGTGTCGCACGTCAAGCGCAGTTCACCGAAGTCAGAGATTGGCGGCAGGCGGGATCTGCGCTGAAGCGCATCGAGGCCCGCATGATCGTGATCGATTGGGCGGAGAGCATGCGCATGAGCGAGCTCGAAACGCTGCTCGACAACGCGCCCGCCGTTCCCGCCGCGGTCATGGTGGACCGCTCCGGCGCCGCACAGGTCTACATGCTCATGAGCGCGGGCGCAATGGGCGTGATTCCTCGCACGCTCGAACCCATCCTCATTCTGCGCGCGCTCGAAATGGTGCTAATCGGCGGTCACTACGTTCCGCCGGATGTCATCGATCTGGCGCCCATCCGCGATCTGCCGATTCGCCGTCAGCACGCCCTTGCGGCGATGCCGGACAGCGCGCGCGTTCATCCGACGCTTTCGCCGCGCCAGCAACAGATCATGCGCTGCGTGCATATGGGAAGCACGAACAAGATGATCGCGAAGACGCTCGGCATCAGCGAAGGCACCGTCAAGATTCATCTTGCGAGTATCTTCCAGCAACTAGGGGCACCGAACCGAGCGGCGGCAGTCGCCATTTACAACGGCGTGCAGAATTCGTATCTGGAGATTCTGCGCAGCGGCGCCGAGCAAGCCGTCCGCGCAACGCCGGGCGAGTCAAACGTGGTCCCGCTGCGCAGGCGGCGCGCGAAATATCCGCCGCTCGAGAACCAGGAAGGCGCTTCGTTGCCCATGGCCGCAGAGCCCGAGGCGTCGTTCTAGCAACAATCGCGGAATCCGAATTCGTTGATTGCGCACACGTTTCAAACGTAACGAGTAATATGCAGGCATGGGGTTCTTCTACACACCGCTACCGCTTTGGCTGACCGTCGGCAGTTGGATTGTCGCCGCGGGGCTGCTTGCACTCGTCCTGGTGCAGCGGCCGTTCAATCGCCTGCAGGACGCCACGCTCCAGCACGTCTGGCTCGGCGTGATCGTCTCGGTAACGGTGCTATGGGCCTGTAACGCTTGGTTCGATGACGGGCCCGTCATCCACCTGCTCGGCGCCACGCTGATGGTCACGCTCTTCGACTGGCGGCTCGCGCTCATCGGCACGGCCGCGAGCACAGGGCTCGCTGCCGTGGTGCTCGATGCCTCTTGGCTCTCGGTCGCAATCACGTATCTTCTCTTCGGTGCCGTGCCGGTCGCGGTATCGACACTCCTGCAGCGTCTGTCCAACGCATGGTTGCCGCGCAACCTGTTCACCTTCATCGCAGGTCACGGGTTCATCGTGTCGGCCGCAGCAGTGGCGGCTGCTTGCGGCACGACCGTGTTGCTCGAAGCAGCGCTTGCCGGCGGTGCGGTGAATGTGCCCGCTGCATTCACACGCGGAGCGCTATTGCTCGGTGCCGGTGAGTCCTTGTTCACCGGACTTCTCACCATTTTGATCACGGTGTATAAGCCGGCGTGGATCACCACGTACGACGTTCGCCGCTATCGCCTGGACCGTGGTCCGCGGGTTTGACGTCGATCTAAAAGCGCATCCGCGCGCGCCGCAGACCACGCCCTCTCGCATGCTCCGCGGTCCGAAACGCGCACAAAGTGCGATAAGATTGAACTCCTTCCCCACACGAGGCATCTTACTTGCCCGTGTCTTCTTAGCGCCAAATTGATGGAAAGTAACTTTGCACCGCGCCGGCTGATGAGGCTCGTCGGCCGGTTCGCGGTATGCGCCGCTCTTCTGTGCGCGACGTCCGCCTTTGCCGATACGCTCGACGAGCGCAATGAACTGGTTCATCACTTCGTGACCGATTTCAACGCCAATCCGCTGGTTGCGGATTGCGCCGCGCATGGCAACTTCATCGCGAGCACGTCGGCGGCCTTCGATCATGTCGAATTCCCCCCTGCTTCATTCGATTCATCGCATTCCACCATCGAACCGTGGAACGACTCGTTCGACGAGAAGAAGCAGCGCATCAAGGTCGATAATGTCGTGACCGTCGAAGGACAAGGCGTCGCGAAAAGCGGCGAGAAAGATCCGACGCCGCTGAAATTCCGTTGTGGCTATGTCGGCAGTCAGATGCTCGCCTTCGGGTGGAACGACCCGGTTCCGCCGCTGCGTCCGCATGCGGAGCCGCGCAGCACGTCCGGCAAGAAAGGCAAGCACGGCGCGAAGACGAAGTCGTCATCGAAGAAAGCGGCGGCAGGTAAAAGCACGAGCAGCGGCAAGAGCGCCAAAAAGGCGTCGAAGAAACACTAGCCGGCCCAAGCGGCGTGGCATGAACAAAGGGCGTGGCCATCGCAAGACGGCCACGCCCTTTTCATTGTTTGTCCGTAGCGCCCGCCGTCACGCCGCGAACGCCTGCAAATGCCAGAGAATCGCCTGCAGCATGGCGGCGCCCAGCGCCGCACTGCGTTCACCGTTCCAGCCGACGCGCTCGTCCGGCAGATCAGCGTTGTCCTTGAACGGCATTTCGAGCGTGAGCGACAGGCACTTGTACTCGTTGCTCATGTACTTCGACGCGAGCTTCAGCGCATCTTCGCGATATTTGCCGCTCTCATAGCCGTGCACATCCTGGAAGTCAGGACTTGCCTGCTTGAAGAACTGCACGAACGCCTTCTGCTCTTTCGCCTGTTGCTCGGTGAAGGCCGGCAGCATCTCCGAGCCGGCGACGAACACGTGCGGAATAGCCTCGTCGCCGTGGATATCGAAGAACATGTCGCAACCCGTCGCACGAATCGCGTCGCGCACGACCAGCACTTCGGGGCTGCGCTCGGCGCTCGGCTCCATCCATTCGCGATTCAGGTTCGCGCCCGCCGCATTCGTGCGCAGATTGCCGAGCACGCTGCCGTCCGGATTCATGTTCGGCACGATATGAAACACCGCGCGATCGAAGAGCGCCCGCGCGACCGGATCGCCCGACCAATCACCCCAGCCTGCAAGACGTTTCACGAGTCCCTCGACGAACCATTCCGCCATCGTCTCGCCGGGGTGCTGGCGCGCGATGATCCACACGTTCTTTCTGGGACGCGCGGCCGCCTCGTCGTTCAGACCGAGCGTAAGCAGCGACACGGGCCGGTTCTCGACCGTGCGGCCGAGTTCCGTCAGCGTCGCATGCGGCATCTGCTGAACCGCGCCGAGAAACTCCGAGTGGCGCTCCTCGCTATACGGCTCGAAATACGCGTAGTACACGCGATCAAAGTCCGGCGTGTGATCGATCGTCAGCACGCGGCCGTCGTACTGCGTCGGCACGCGAAACCAGTTCACGCGATCGTAGCTCGCGACCGCCCGATAGTCGCGCCAGCCATCGGCGAAGGCACACTGCGCCGCGTTCTCGAACGTCATCACGAGGCGCTCGCCGCGCGCGCCCGAGACGCGAAAGTAGAACCACTGCGCGAAGTCGGCCTTCGTGTCCGGACGCACGCGCAGGCGAATGTCCGCGGGATTGCTCGCGTCGGTGACGTCGATCGCGCCTGCGTCGAAATTGCTGGTAATCGAAATGCTCATGATGATGTCCTCGATGCGCCTGTCTCACTCCGCGACGCGGCGGCGAAACACATAAGTCGTATCGTTCGATGCATTGGCGTCGAACCGGTAGCCTTCGCTGTCAAAGCCCTTCAGCGCCTCGGGCTCGTCGATTCTGTTCTGCACCGCGTAGCGCGCCATCAGACCTCGCGCGCGCTTCGCGTGAAAGCTGATGATCTTGTAGCGGCCGCCCTTCCAGTCCTCGAAGACCGGCGAGACGACGGGCACGTCGAGTTGCTTCGGCTTCACCGACTTGAAATATTCCTCCGACGCGCAGTTGACCAGCACGCGCGCGCCGCGCTGCCGCCTGAACTGCTCGTTGAGCGCCGCCGTGATGCGCTCGCCCCAGAACGCGTACAGATCCTTGCCGCGCGCATTCGGAAACTTGGTGCCCATTTCCAGCCGATACGGCTGCAGCAGGTCGAGCGGCCGCAGCAGTCCATACAAGCCTGACAGCACGCGCACATGATTCTGCGCGTAGTCGAGATCGGCGGAACTCAGCGTCTTCGCCGCGAAGCCTTCATACACATCGCCGTTGAAGGCGAGCACCGCCTGCTTCGAATTGTGCGCGTCGAAGGTCTTCGACCATTCGGCATAACGCTGGAAGTTCAGCGCCGCGAGCTGATCCGAGATGCCCATCATGCCGCCGATCTGCTGCGGCGAAAGCTGCCGCAAGCCTTCGATCAACTCGGCGGCGTCATCGACGAATTCGGGCAGCGTGTGCTTCTTGATGTGAGCGGGCGTCTCGTAGTCGAGCGATTTAGCGGGCGAGAGAACGATTATCATGGAGGCTCGCCGGCACCCCGCCGGCGACATAGGCATAAACCCCCGATTGTATCGAATGGAAAATTCCGCCGCGCCGCCTCACAATCTGCGGGTCGTGCTCGATTCGAACGTGTGGATCGACATACTCGTGTTCGACGATCCGGCCACGCGGCCGATCCGCGCCGCGCTCGAAGCCCGCGCGCTCGATGCGCTGATCGACGCCCGATGCCTTGCCGAATTGACATACGTGTTCGACTATCCGCAGTTCGTGCGCATGGGCATCGACAAGTCGGCGGCGCTCGAGAAGCTTGCGAGTCTGTCGCAGCTGGTTGACCCAGAAGCATCGCCAAACGCGCCTCCTTTGCCGAAGTGCCGCGACCGCGACGACCAGAAGTTCCTCGAACTCGCGCAGGCATCGCAGGCGGACTGGCTCGTCTCGAAAGATCGCGCAGTGCTGAAGCTCGCGCGCCGCGTCGCGCGCGACTTCGCGTTTCGCATCGCCGAGCCGAAGCCGTTCGTCGCCGCGCTCGAAGCGCACGCCGCCTTTGTCGCCCTTGCCGCCCTCGCCTGATCACCGCATGTGACTACCGCTCAGCCCACGTCCTACTACGCTATGAACGCTACGCACGAACTGAATCCGGCTGCACCCGATCTGTCCTTCCCGTCGCGTCTGCCGAACGTCGGCACGACCATTTTCACCGTGATGAGCGCGCTCGCCGCGCAAAAAGGCGCGGTGAATCTGGGTCAAGGCTTCCCCGATTTCGACTGCGACGCGCGCATCGTCGATGCCGTCGCCTCCGCCATGCGCGACGGCCACAACCAGTATCCGCCGATGTCGGGCGCCGCGCCGCTGCGGCAGGCGATCGCCCGCAAGATCGAGGCGCTCTACGGCCGCGCTTACGACGCCGACCGCGAGATCACCGTCACGGCAGGCGCGACGCAGGCGCTGCTCACGGCCGTGCTGTGCTGCGTGCAT
Organism: Caballeronia sp. GAWG1-5s-s; assembly: GCF_023631445.1. Taxonomy (NCBI): domain Bacteria; kingdom Pseudomonadati; phylum Pseudomonadota; class Betaproteobacteria; order Burkholderiales; family Burkholderiaceae; genus Caballeronia; species Caballeronia sp. GAWG1-5s-s. Next base: position 7,308 of record NZ_JALQDC010000008.1, read on the forward strand.
CCGGGCGATGAAGTCGTCGTGATCGAGCCGATGTACGACAGCTACGTGCCGGCCATCGAGCTCGCGGGCGGCAAGCCCGTGTTCGTGTCGCTCGAAGCGCCCGATTACGCGCTGCCTTTCGACAAGATCGCCGCCGCGATCACGCCGAAGACGCGCCTTCTGATGATCAACACGCCGCACAATCCGACAGGCCGCGTGTGGCGCGATACGGACATGCGCAAGCTCGAAGACATCGTGCGCGGAACGAACCTGCTGATCGTCTCCGACGAAGTCTATGAACACATGGTCTACGACGGCGCGCCGCACGAGAGCGTGTCGCGCTATCCGGAGCTCGCGAAGCGCAGTTTCGTCGTGTCCAGTTTCGGCAAGACGTTTCACGTGACCGGCTGGAAGATCGGCTACGTGGCCGCGCCCGTCGCGCTGACGGCCGAGTTCCGCAAGGTCCATCAGTTCAATGTGTTCACGGTCAACACGCCGATGCAGGTCGGGCTCGCGCACTATCTGGAAGACCCGAAGCCGTATCTGGAATTACCCGCGTTCTATCAGAAGAAGCGCGACTTTTTCCGCGCAGGGCTCGCCGATACGCGCTTCTCGCTTCTGCCTTGCGACGGAACCTACTTCCAGTGCGTCGATTATTCGGCGATCAGCGACATGCCCGAAGCCGAATTCTCGCAATGGCTGACGAGCGAGATCGGCGTCGCCGCCATTCCCGTGTCGGCGTTCTATCACGAGTCTCACGAGTCGGGCGTCGTGCGCTTCTGCTTCGCGAAGAAGGAGGAGACGCTCGCGCTCGCGCTGGACCGACTGCGCAAGCTCTGAGCGTCGTCTTGCTGCCGGACACAATAGACAACACAGAGAACATCGAGGAGTCGAACCGCATCATGAGTCCGCAGGAATACAAGATCGAAACGTTGGGCATCGTCGGCAGCGGCGCGATGGGGCGCGGCATCGCGCAGATCGCGGCGCTCGCCGGGCTGACCGTGCGTCTCTACGATGCGAATCCGCAAGCACTCGCGGCCGCGCGCGCGTATCTGTCCGACACCTTCGACAAGCTGACCGCCAAGGGCAAGCTGAAGGAAGCGGACGCGCACGCCGCGCTTGCCCGCGTCCATGACGCGAAGGATATCGGCGCGCTCTCCGACTGCGGCGCGGTCGTCGAGGCGATCGTCGAGAATCTCGAGATCAAGCGCGGACTCTTTCGCGAACTCGAAGCGGTTGTCGGCGACGCGTGCATTCTGGCGTCGAATACGTCGTCGCTGTCCATTACCGCGATCGCGGCAGGCTGCGCGAAACCGGAACGCGTCGCGGGCTTTCACTTCTTCAACCCGGTGCCGCTGATGCGCGTGGTCGAGGTCATCGACGGCTTGCGCGGCGACCGAAAAGCCGGCGACGCGCTGATGGAACTCGCCCGCCGCATGGGTCACACGCCGGTGCGCGCGAAAGACATGCCGGGCTTCATCGTGAATCACGCCGGTCGCGGCATGAACACCGAAGGCTTGCGCGTGGCGGGCGAAGGCGTCGCGAGTTTCGCGGACATCGACCGCATCATGCGCGAGCAGGCCGGTTTCCGGCTCGGGCCGTTCGAGCTGCTGGATCTGACCGCGCTCGACGTCTCGCATCCGGTGATGGAGTCGATCTATCACCAGTTCTACGAGGAGCCGCGCTTCACGCCGTCGCCCATCACCGGCACGCGCCTCGCGGGCGGGCTCATCGGGCGCAAGGCGGGCGAAGGCTTTTATCGCTACGTGGAAGGCAAGCAGCAAGTGCCGGACGAGCCGCCCGCGCCGACGCAGCTGCCGGCGCGCGTGTGGATCAGCCGCGCGTCGCCCGCCGCGCGTGAACAAGTGCTGAAAGTGATCGCGAAGCACGACGCCGCGGTGCACATCGACACGGGCAACACGCCCGCGCCCGATTCGCTCATCGTCGTGACGCCGCTCGGCTTCGACGCGACGACGACCGCCGTCGCCGAACATCTCGACGCCACGCGCGTCGTCGCCGTGGATACGCTCTTTCCGCTCGATACCGTCGCGCGCCGCACGATCATGACGACGCCCGCGACCACGCCCGCCATGCGCGACGCAGCGCACGCGCTCTTTGCCGCCGACGGCGTGCCCGTTACCGTCATCCGCGATTCGACGGGCTTCGTCGCGCAGCGCGTGGTCGCGACCATCGTGAATATCGGCTGCGACATCGCGCAGCAAGGCATCGCGACGCCGGAGGACATCGACCTTGCGGTGACGCTCGGCCTGGGCTATCCGCGCGGGCCGCTGGCGCTCGGCGATTCGCTCGGCGCCACGACCATTCTCACGATTCTGCGCAACATCCAGAGCGCGCTCGGCGATCCGCGCTATCGCCCTTCTCCGTGGCTCGCGCGCCGCGCGCAGCTCGGACTTTCGCTTACCCATACCGAGGAGCTTCGATGAGCGCCGAACTGCTGACACACCGGCCCGCAGGCAGCGACACCACGCTCGTGCTCAAGCTGTCCAATCCGGGCGCGCGCAACGCGCTGCATCCCGACATGTACGCGGCCGGCATCGAGGCCTTATCGACGGCCGAGCGCGACAACTCAGTGCGCGCAATCGTGCTGACGGGCGCCGACAACTTTTTCTGCGCAGGTGGCAACCTGAACCGGCTGCTGGAAAACCGCGCGAAAGATCCGTCGGTGCAGGCAGAGAGCATCGACTTGCTCGCCGAATGGATCAGCGCGCTGCGGGCATCGACGAAGCCGGTCATCGCGGCGGTCGAAGGCGCGGCGGCCGGCGCGGGCTTTTCGCTTGCGCTCGCGTGCGATCTGATCGTGGCCGCCGACGACGCCAAGTTCGTCATGTCCTATGCGCGCGTGGGCCTCACGCCGGACGGCGGCGCTTCATGGTTCCTGACGCGCGCGTTGCCGCGCACGCTCGCGAGCGAGGTACTGCTCGAAGCGAAGCCGATCGGCGCGTCGCGTCTGCACGAAGTCGGCGTCGTCAACCGGCTGACGAAGAAAGGCATCGCGCTGGATGCCGCTATCGCGTGGGCCGACGATCTCGGAAGCGTGTCGCCCAAGGCGCTCGCGCGCATCAAGTCGCTGATGAATGCGGCGGACGTTCAGCCGCTCGCCGCGCATCTCGATATGGAGCGCGACGCTTTCGTGGATGCGCTTCATCATGGCGACGCGCTAGAAGGCATCACCGCGTTCCTCGAAAAGCGCCAGCCGAACTATCGCTGAAATCATGGCTCACTACGACCTGCCGAAGCGGCGGCGCGTCTTCCTGATGCGTCACGGCGACGTGACCTATTTCGACGATACCGGCCGCGCCATCGACCCTGAAAGCGTGCCGCTCAACGCGCGTGGTCGCGAGGAAGCGAGCGCGGCGGGCCGCGAGTTCACCGCGCAGAACGTCCGCTTCGATCGCGTGATCGCGAGCGGCCTGCCGCGCACCATCGAAACGGCCGAGCGCGTGCTCGCCGAAACGGGCCAGGCGGCGCAGATCGAAATCTGGCCGGAGTGGCAAGAGATCCGCGGCGGACGGCTCGCTAACCTTTCCGCGAGCGACATCGAGCGCGCGTTTCTTTCCGTGTTCGACGGCGTCGTGCCTGAAGAGACGCAGTTTCTGGGCGGCGAGACCATCGGCCAGTTGCTCGACCGCGCGCTGCCCGCCATGACGCGGCTGCGCACGGACACGTCGTGGGACACGGTGCTGCTGGTGCTGCACGGCGGCGTCAATCGCGCGCTGCTCTCGCATGCGATCACGGCGGGCGGGCGAGCGTTCTTCGGACATTTGTCGCAGGCGACGGGCTGCATCAACGCGCTCGATGTCGGCGACAAAGCCGGCGACTGGGTCGTGCACGCCATCAATCATTCGCCGCCCTCGCCGCTGCACGCGGACGTGCGAAACACCACGATGGAACTGCTCTACGCGCAGTTCGTGAAGTTCAAGGCGAGCGAATGAACTAAGCATCGCGCATACAAAAACGGAGGAGACGATGGCAGACAACGAGACAAATCAGCACTCCGACTTTTCAGCATTCGAAGGCACGCGCCCCGTGCACGAAGCCCAACGCTTCGACGCCGATGCGCTCGCGGCATGGCTCGCCGCGCACGTCGATGGCTTCGCCGGTCCGCTCGCCGTCGAGCAGTTCGCGGGCGGCCAGTCCAACCCTACGTTCAAGCTTGTGACGCCGTCGCGCGCGTACGTGATGCGCGCGAAACCTGGCCCCGCCGCGAAGCTGCTGCCGTCGGCGCATGCAATCGAGCGGGAGTATCGCGTGATGGATGCGCTCGCCGCCACCGACGTGCCGGTCGCGCGCATGCTCGCCTTGTGCGAGGACGAAAGTGTGATCGGCCGCGCGTTCTACGTGATGGAGTTCGTCGCAGGCCGCGTGTTGTGGGACCCGTCGCTGCCCGGCATGACGCCCGCCGAACGCGCCGCGATCTACGACGAAACCAACCGCGTCATCGCGGCGCTGCATACGGTCGATGTCGAAGCCGCCGGTCTCACTGGCTACGGCAAGCCGGGCAACTATTTCGAGCGGCAGATCGGGCGCTGGAGCAAGCAGTACGTCGCGTCGCAGACCGAAAAAATCGACGCGATGGATCGCCTGATCGACTGGCTGCCGCAGCACGTCCCGTCGGCGGCGGCGGCGGCGGCGAAGGTGAGCGTCGTGCATGGCGACTTCCGGCTCGATAACCTCATCTTTCATCCGAACGAGCCGCGCGTGCTCGCCGTGCTCGACTGGGAACTCTCGACGCTCGGCGATCCGCTCGCCGATTTCGCGTATCACTGCATGGCGTGGCATGTCGATCCGTCGCAGTTCCGCGGCATCGCAGGGCTCGACTGGAGCGCGCTCGGCATTCCCGACGAAGCGGCGTACGTCGCGCGTTATTGCGAGCGGACGGGCTTGAACATCGAAGGCGACTGGAACTTCTATCTCGCCTACAACATGTTCCGCATCGCCGCGATCCTGCAAGGCATCATGAAGCGCGTCGTGGATGGCACGGCGGCGAGCGCGCAGGCCATCGACGCGGGCCGCCGCGCCCGGCCGATGGCCGAACTGGCGTGGCAATACGCGCAGAAAGTCGGCGCATGACAACGGATCAGGGGACGAGCCGATGAACTTCGACTACACGCCGAAAGTGGAGGCGTTGCGCGCGAGATTGCTCGCTTTCTTCGACGCGCATATCTATCCGAACGAGAACGCATTCCGCGACGAGATCGCCGCGAATCGCGCGGCCGGCAACGCGTGGGTTCCAACGCGCCTCATCGAAGCGTTGAAGGACAAAGCGCGCGGCGAGGGGCTGTGGAACTTGTTCCTGCCGGCGTCGGAACGCGGCGCCGGTCTGACGAATCTCGAATACGCGCCGCTTTGCGAGATTATGGGCCGCGTGCCGTGGGCGCCCGAAGTCTTCAATTGCAGCGCGCCCGACACGGGCAATATGGAAACGATCGAACGCTACGGCACGGATGCGCAAAAAGCCCAATGGCTAGAACCGCTCTTGCGTGGCGAAATCCGCTCGGCGTTTCTGATGACGGAGCCGGAAGTCGCTTCATCGGATGCGACGAATATCCGCTGCAGCATCACGCGCGACGGCGACGGTTACGTCATCGACGGCCATAAGTGGTGGTCGTCCGGCGCGGGCGATCCGCGCTGCAAGGTGTTCATCGTGATGGGCAAGACCGACCCCGACACGCCGAAGCACGCGCAGCAGTCGATGATTCTCGTGCCGGCGGATGCCGAAGGCGTCACCGTGCATCGCCCGCTGAACGTGTTCGGCTACGACGACGCGCCGCACGGTCACATGGACATCACGCTCGACAAGGTCCGCGTGCCGGCCGCCAACATCTTGCTCGGCGAAGGTCGCGGGTTCGAAATCGCGCAGGGACGGCTCGGGCCGGGACGCATCCATCATTGCATGCGGCTGATCGGGCTCGCGGAGCGCGCATTGGAGCTCATGGCGAAGCGCACGCTTTCGCGCGTCGCGTTCGGCAAGCCCGTCGCGCAACATGGCGTGACGCAGGAACGCATCGCCGAGGCGCGCATCATGATCGAGCAGGCGCGGCTGCTCACGCTGAAGGCCGCGTACATGATGGATACCGTCGGCAATAAGGGCGCGCGTGGCGAGATCGCGATGATCAAAGTCGTGGCGCCGAACGTGGCGTGTCAGGTGATCGACTGGGCGATTCAGGCGCACGGCGCGGCGGGCATCTGCGACGACTTCCCGCTCGCGTACGCGTATGCATCGGCGCGCACGCTCAGGCTCGCGGACGGACCGGACGAAGTGCATCGAAATGCCATCGCGAAACTGGAACTGGCGAAATACCTGCAACCGCGCGACTGATTAACCGATGCAAGCCACAGGCGGGCCCTGCACGGCCAGCGCAAACATGCTCTAATTTTCGCTGCCATTCCGCGAGCCGCGCGTGAATGCGTCACCTGCACGACTGAGGAGCGCACATGATCGACGTGTATAGCTGGCCGACGCCCAACGGGCACAAGATTCACATCATGCTGGAGGAAACCGGCCTCGAATACCGGGCTCATCCCGTCGATATCGGCGCGGGCGACCAGTTCAAACCCGACTTTCTCGCGATCAGCCCGAACAACAAGATTCCCGCGATCATCGACAACGACGGCCCGGAAGGCAAGCCGTTCGCGCTGTTTGAATCCGGCGCGATCCTCGTGTATCTCGCAGAGAAGACCGGCAAACTGCTGCCCGCGGATGCCATCGGCCGCTATACGACGATTCAATGGCTCATGTTCCAGATGGGCGGCGTCGGACCGATGCTCGGACAGACGCATCACTTTCGCAATTACGCGCCCGAGAAGATCGACTACGCGATCAACCGCTACACCAACGAAGCGCGCCGGCTCTATGGCGTGATGGACAAGCAACTCGGCGTCACGCAATACCTCGCGGGCAACGAGTACACGATTGCGGACATCGCGACGTTCCCGTGGACGCGTTCGTGGGAGAACCAGGGTATCGCGCTCGATGAATTCCCGAACGTGCGGCGCTGGTTCGATGCGATCGCGGCGCGGCCGGCCGTGGAGCGCGGCGTGCAGGTGCTGGCGCGCGAACGCAAGCCCTTCACCGACAAGGAGAAGGAAGTCCTGTTCGGCGCGACGCAGTACGCGAAGCGCTAGATCGCGGCAGGCTTGCGCAGCCCGAACAGCGCAGCCGAATCGACGGTCAGCACCAGTTCGCCGTCCTGATTGTGCGCTTCCCAGCGTGTCGAGACGATGCCGCGGTCCGGCTTGCTCTTCGACACGCGCTTGTCCAGCACGCGCACGGTGAGCCGCACCGAATCGCCGACGCGCACGGGCTTGAGCCAGCGAATGTTGTCGAGACCGGGCGAGCCCATCGACGTCGAATCGGCGAGCATGTCGCGCACGAGAATGCCCATCATCGCAGAGCACGTGTTCCATCCGCTCGCGACGAGTCCGCCGAAATGCGACGCCCTGCCCGCTTCCCCGGACAGATGAAACGGCTGCGGATCGTAGCGGCTGGCGAACTCGACGATCTCCTCGCGGCTGAAGGTATGCGCGCTCAGCGTCACCGCCGCGCCGACTTCAAAATCCTCGAAGCTGTAGGTCATGCGTAGGTCCTCTTTTTAGCGTCAGACAATCGAAGGCGGCAGGAAGCGCCGGATCGCGCTCGAGGAAGCGGGATCCGTACGATCGATACGGGAAATTCTGGGGACGATGCGAGGCGAGACGGCCGCAAGACGGCGGCCGTGATACGCAACGAAGGAATGACGACTCATACGCGATGTCTCCTTGTCGGGCCGAAGCCGGGAAGACGCCGCGTCAGTCTTTACTGCAGCGGCTCCTTCAACGCGGCCGGCACGGGCAGCGGCATCACTTCGATGCCTTCTTCCAGCAAAGCGTGCGCGTCTTCGGGCGTCGTGACGCCGCGGATATTGCGCGCCGGCGCTTCGTTGTAGTGGATGCGCCGCGCCTCTTCGGCGAAACGTTCGCCCACGTTCTCGGTCTTCTCGATCAGCTCTCGCATGAACTGGAGCGCACGCGCCTGCATGGCGGCCGCATCCGGCGATGCCTTGGGCGCTTGCGCCTGCGCCGATGCCTCGCCACGCGCCGAAGACAAGTTCAGGCGCGGCGCGGACGGCATGCGACTGACATCCGTCGTCGAGCAAACCGGACACGCGACCAGCTTGCGGCCCAGCTGCGACTCGAATTCTTCGGTCGAAGCAAACCAGCCTTCAAAGCGATGTTCGTGCGAGCACTTTAAATCGAGGACCTTCATGCTGATGGGACTTCGGTGAGTTTATCTCAGAATCGCGTTTTGCGAACGGTCGTGCGCTCAATTCGTGACCGAGCGATTTCAGATTCTAGCTGTTCGCCACTTTCGCCGCCGAGCGCGGGCGTCAAAACGACAAAAGCGGCCGACGCGGCCGCTTTCCGTGATGCCAAGGCCAGCCCGCGTCTTACTCAGCCGCGCTGCCCGCCTGCCATTCGCCTGAGCGGATCTTCTCCAGCCAGAACGCGCCGATGATGGTCTTCACGTCGCTGATCGTGCCGTCCTTGACCCACGCCATCAACTGCGCTTCGTCCGCGATGAACGTTTCGAGGAACTCGCCTTCGTCGAGCTTCGCGTCGCCAGCCGTGAGACCGCGCGCCAGGTACAGGTCGATGAATTCCGTCGAATACGAAATGACCGGATGAATGCGCGTCAGGAAGATCCAATTGCGCGCGGTGTAGCCGGTTTCCTCCTGCAATTCGCGCTTGGCGCACGTCAACTCGTCCTCGTTCGGATCGAGCTTGCCTGCCGGGAATTCGAGCAGCACGCGCCCGACCGGATAGCGGAACTGACGTTCGAGCAGCACGCGGCCGTCATCGAAAACCGGCAGGATCATCACCGCGCCCGGATGCTCGACGAACTCGCGCGTGGCGTGCTTGCCGTCGGGCAACGCCACCGTATCGCGCTTGAGCGTGAGGAACTTGCCTTCATGCAGCGTGACGCTTTCGACCTTCTTCTCGATGAGGCCGTCGTCATTGTCGGAAACGGTGAACTGGTCTGCCATCTTGCACCCTGTGCCGGTTAAGCAAACAGCCGCCGAGGGCGCGAAGCCATCAGCGGCGTTTGACGAGATATTGATAGGTGAAGCCCGGAAACGCGAGCACCACGAACAGACTGAAGGTGATGGCATAGAACTGCCATCCCTGATCGAAACGGTTGCCGGCGCGCGCTTCGAGCATGAAGCCGAGCGCGCCGACCACGAAGTAGAGAACGATCAACTCGCCGATCCTGATCCACGCGCTTTTCTTCGCCGCCTGATGGCGAGTCGGCGCCGGCAGCGGCACCGGCACGACAGCGAAAAGGCGCTGGTTCAGGAACGGCACGTTGGCGCCGACGAGCGCCAACAGCACGATAAACCAACCCGCAGCCGACATTACAGCGGCAGCGTATGCGTGATCGCTTGCAGGCACGCCGTCATCAGCGGACCCGGAACCAGACCCAGCACGAGCACGGCCAAACCGTTGAACGCGAGCAGCGAACGATTCAGGCCATCCGCGACGATCGGCGATGCGTCTTGCGGCGCGTCGAAGTACATCAGCTTGACGATGCGCAGGTAGTAGAACGCGCCCACGAGCGACGTCAGCACGGCCAGCACGGCGAGCCACGTCAGACCGGCGTTCATCGTCGCTTCGAGCACGGCGAGCTTCGCGTAGAAGCCGACCGTCGGCGGAATGCCGGCGAGCGAGAACATCATGATCATCATGACGAACGCGAAGACCGGGCTGCGCTGGTTGAGGCCCTTGAAGTCGTCGATCTGTTCGGCTTCGAAGTCGCGGCGCGCGAGCAGCATCACGATGCCGAACGTGCCGAGCGTCGTCACCAGATAGATGATGCTGTAGAACATCGCCGAGCTGTATGCGCCCGCCGCGCCCGTCACCTTGCCGTCGACCACGCCGGCCAGAAGGCCGAGCAGCACGAAGCCCATGTTCGAGATGGCCGAGTACGCCAGCATCCGCTTGATGTTCTTCTGCACGATACCCGTGATGTTGCCGACGATCAGCGACAGCGCCGCGAGGATGACCAGCATCTCTTGCCAGTCGACCGCGAACGGCAGCAGGCCCATCACCAGGAAGCGCAGGCCCCACGCGAATGCCGCGACCTTCGGGCCGCCGCCGGTCAGCAGCGTCATGGCCGTCGGCGCGCCTTGATAGACGTCCGGCACCCACATGTGGAACGGCACCGCGCCCATCTTGAACGCCACGCCCGCCACGATGAAGATCACGCCGAAGAGCAGCACCGCGTCATTGATGCGACCCGACGCCACGGCCTTCAGCACCTCGTTCAGTTCGAGCGAGCCGGTCGCGCCGTAGAGCATCGAGATGCCGTACAGCAGGAAGCCGGACGCGAGCGCGCCGAGCACGTAGTACTTCATCGCCGATTCGTTCGACTGCGGTGCGTCCTTGCGCAGCGCGATGACCGCGTACAGCGACAGCGACATCAGTTCGAGGCCGAGGTACAGCGTGAGGAAATTGTTGCCCGAAATCATCACGCACTGGCCGAGCAGCGAAAACAGGCCGAGCAGGAAGAAGTCGCCGCGGAACAGATCGCGGTCTTCCAGATACTTGCGCGAGTAGATGATCGACACCGCATAGCCGAGCGTCACGACCGCTTTCATCGCGCTCGCGAACGGATCGACGATATACATGCGCGCGAAGAAGTAATGCGGCGTCGGATCGAGCGCCGAGAACGCGAACCACAAGCCGACGACGATGGTCGAGACCAGCGCGATCGCGTAAGTGGTACGGCGGCTCGACGGACCGAACATCGTGTCGTTCAACCAGGCCACGACGACGGCGGCCATCAGGATGCCGTCGGGCAACAGGACACTCATAGGGGCGTTTTGCATGATCTTTTAGTTCCTCCGCACGGCGTTACTGAGCCAGCGGCAGCTTGGACTGCGCGACGTGGGAGAGCAGGTTTGCCACCGACTCGTGCATCACGTCGGTGAAGGGCTTCGGATGCAGGCCCATATAGAGCGTGAACAGCGCGAGCACGAGCAGCATGAACATCTCACGCTTGTTGATGTCCGCGAGCTTCGCGACGTGGTCGTTCGCAACCGCGCCGAAATACACGCGCTTGTACATCCACAGCGTGTAGGCCGCGCCGAGAATCAGCGTGAACGTGGCGAGGAAGCCGATCCAGAAGTTGAACTTCACGGCAGCGAGAATCACCATGAACTCGCCGACGAAACCCGAGGTGCCCGGCAGACCGCAGTTGGCCATCGCGAAAAGCATGGAGAATGCGGCGAACTTCGGCATGGTGTTCACGACGCCGCCGTAATCCGCGATCTGACGCGAATGCACGCGGTCGTACAGCACGCCGATGGACAGGAACATCGCACCCGAGACGAAGCCGTGCGAGATCATCTGGATGATCGCGCCTTCCACGCCGAGCTGGCTGAAGATGAAGAAGCCGAGCGTGACGAAGCCCATGTGCGCGATAGACGAGTACGCGACGAGCTTCTTCATGTCGGCCTGCACCATTGCGACGAGGCCGATGTAGATCACCGCGATCAGCGACAGCGTGATGACGACCGGCGCCAGGAAGTGGCTCGCGTCCGGCGCGATCGGCAGCGAGAAGCGCAGGAAACCGTATGCGCCGAGCTTCAGCATGATCGCCGCCAGCACGACGGAACCGCCCGTCGGCGCTTCGACGTGCGCATCCGGCAGCCAGGTGTGAACCGGCCACATCGGCACCTTCACGGCGAACGCCAGGAAGAACGCGATGAAGAGCAGCACCTGCGGTGTCATGCCGATCTTCGCGGCTTGCCACGTGGCGAGGTCGAACGTGTGCGTCTGCGTGTACAGGTACAGCAACGCGACCAGCATCAGAAGCGAGCCGGCGAGCGTGTACAGGAAGAACTTGAACGCCGCATACACGCGATTCGGGCCGCCCCACACGCCGATGATGATGTACATCGGAATGAGCGTGGCTTCGAAGAACACGTAGAACAGCAGGCCATCGGCCGTGGAGAACACGCCGATCACGATGCCGGAGAGAATCAGGAACGCGGCCATGTACTGCGAGACGCGCTCCGTGATGACTTCCCACCCGGCGATCACGACGATCACGGTGATGAGCGCGGTCAGCACGACGAACCACATCGAGATGCCGTCGACACCCAGGTGATACGTGATGTTGAACCGCTCGATCCAGTTCGCCTGTTCGACGAATTGCAGCGCGGCGCTCGACGTATCGAAGCCGGTGATCAGTGGAAGGGTCACGATCAAACCGAGAACCGAGCCGATCAGCGCGACCCAGCGCGCGGGCGCCGGGTTACGGTCAGAACCTACAGCCAGGACCAGGACGCCGAAGATGATCGGCAGCCAGATCGCGACACTGAGAATCGGAAAAGAGTGCATAGGGTCCCTCGCCTTATTTGCCGCCGAGCGTTACAAACAGGGTCAAGAGCCCCAACATGCCGATAATCATGGCGAACGCGTAGTGATAGATGTAACCGGATTGAAGGAAGCGGATCACACCGGCGAACCAGGCGACGAACCGCGCACTGCCGTTGACGACGCCGTCGATGACGACCACATCGCCCTCTTTCCACAGCCCGCGGCCGATGGCGACCGCGCCCCGGGCGAAGACCACTTCGTTGATCTTGTCGAAGTAGTACTTGTTGTCGAGCAGCGTGTAGATCGGGCCGAAGCGGCGGCGGATGACCGGCGGCAGATCCGGGCGCTTCATGTACAGGAACCACGCGACGATCACGCCCGCGAGCGCGAGCCACACCGGCAGTCCTGCGACCGAATGCAGACCCATCGGGAACCAGCCGTGGAACTCTTCGGCCATTTCACGCATGCCTTCGTGGTTCTCGGCGATGTAGATCACCTTGTCGAACACCACGCCGTGCGAGAAGAAGTCGCCGAAGAGCATCGGGCCGATCATGATCGCGCCGATGATGACCGACGGAATCGCCAGCAGGATCAGCGGCAGCGTAACGACCCACGGGCTTTCGTGCGGCTCGTGTGCGTGGCCGTGGCCGTGGCCGTGGCCGTGGTCATCGTGACCGTGACCGTGAGCGTGACCTTCGCTACCGTGGCCCTGGCCGTGCGTCGCCTCTTCGGCGCCCATCGGCGAATCGGGATGCTTCGGACCGCGGAAGCGCTCCTTGCCGTGGAACACGAGGAAGTACATGCGGAACGAATACAGCGCCGTGACGAAGACGCTCGCTACCACCGCGAAATACGCGAAACCCGAACCCGGCAGATGCGAGAGCTTGACCGCATCGATGATCGAATCCTTCGAATAGAAGCCCGAGAAGAACGGCGTGCCGATCAGCGCCAGCGAACCGATCAGCGACGTGATCCAGGTGATCGGCATGTACTTGGCCAGCCCGCCCATGTTGCGCATGTCCTGGTCGTGGTGCATGCCGATGATGACCGAACCCGCGCCGAGGAACAGCAGCGCCTTGAAGAACGCGTGCGTGCCCAAGTGGAACACCGCAACCGGGTACGCCGACACGCCGAGCGCGACCGTCATGTAGCCGAGCTGCGAGAGCGTCGAATACGCGACCACGCGCTTGATGTCGTTCTGCACGACGCCGAGGAAGCCCATGAACAACGCCGTGATCGCGCCGATGACCGTCACGAACGACAGCGCGGCATCCGAATGCTCGAAGAGCGGCGACATGCGCGTGACCATGAAGATACCGGCCGTCACCATCGTTGCCGCGTGAATCAGCGCGGAGATCGGCGTCGGGCCTTCCATCGAGTCCGGCAGCCACACGTGCAGCGGGAACTGCGCGGACTTACCCATCGCGCCGATGAAGAGGCAGATGCACGCAACGGTCAGCAGGCCCCAGCTCGTGCCCGGGAACGTCATGGCCGCGAGCTTTTCGCCCTGCGCGAAGACGTCGCCATAGTTCAGCGAACCCGCGAACGCCAGCAGCAGGCCGATGCCGAGCAGGAAGCCGAAGTCACCGACGCGGTTGACGATGAACGCCTTCATGTTCGCGTAGATCGCGCTTTCACGGGTGAAGTAGAAGCCGATCAGCAGATACGAGACGAGACCCACCGCTTCCCAGCCGAAGAAAAGCTGCAGGAAGTTGTTGCTCATCACGAGCATCAGCATCGAGAACGTGAACAGCGAAATGTACGAGAAGAAGCGCTGATAGCCGTCTTCTTCCGCCATGTAGCCGATGGTGTAGATGTGCACCATCAGCGAGACGAAGGTCACGATGACCATCATCATCGCCGTCAGCGAATCGACGAGGAAGCCGACTTCCATCTTCAGCGACCCCATCGTCATCCATTCGTAGATGGTGCCGTTGAAGCTCGCGCCCATCATGACGTCGTAGAAGACGAAGGCCGACAGGATGAACGAGATGAAGACGCCGAGAATGGTGACGCGGTGCGAGCCCTTGCGCCCCACCGTCTTCCCGAGCAGCCCCGCGATCAGCGAGCCCGCGAGCGGAGCCAGCGGGACCGCGAGCAGGAGGTTTTCATTGAGTGTCGTGGACATAACAGCCTAGCCTGAAATTAACCTTTGAGCTGATCGAGGTCCTCGACGTTGATCGTGTCGAGGCTACGGAACAGGGTCACGAGAATCGCGAGACCGATCGCGGCTTCCGCAGCGGCCACGGTCAAGACGAAGAACACGAAAATCTGGCCGTGCACGTCGCCCAGATAGTGCGAGAACGCGACGAAATTGGTGTTCACCGCAAGCAGCATCAGTTCGATGGCCATCAGGATGATGATGACGTTGCGGCGGTTCAGGAAGATGCCAACGATGCTGATCGCGAAAAGGATCGCGCCGAGCACGAGGTAATGGGCAAGACTCAACATGTTTGTTCTCTCCTTCGCGCTCAGCCCTTGTTATCCACCACGCCCGCGCCGATGTTGCCGGTCACGGCAGGTTCCACCGTTGCATCCGGCGCCTGCGTTTCGGCCGGCATCTTGACGAGGCGCACACGGTCCTGACGGCGAACCTTCACTTGTTTGCTGACGGTTTGCGTCTTCTTGTCCTTCTTGTCGCGCACGGTCAGCGAGATGGCCGCGATGATCGCCACCAGCAGCACCAGACCCGCGATTTCGAACGCGAAGATGTAGTCCGTGTAAATGACCTTGCCGATGAGCTGCGTATTCGGCATCAGCGCCGCGCCGCTCACGCCGGCGCCCGCGGCAGCCGTGCCCGCATCGCGCAGCGGCGTGACCGTCGCGCCGTAGCCGTGCCACAGAATCAGCGCCGTTTCGATGACGATGATCGCGCCGACGATGGTCGCGAGCGGCACGAAACGCCTGAAGTCGCGCCGCAGCACGTCGATGTTGATGTCGAGCATCATCACGACGAAGAGGAAGAGCACCATCACCGCGCCGACATACACGAGAACCAGCAGGATCGCGAGGAATTCGGCTTGCAACAGCATCCAGATCGCGGCCGCGTTGAAGAACGCGAGCACGAGAAAGAGCGCGGATGACACCGGATTGCGCGAGGTGATCACCTTCAGCGCGGACACGGTCAACAGCAGCGCGAAGATATAGAACAGTACGGTTGTGAATTCCATGATTACCGGTTCATCGTTAGGCCATCATCAGGCAGGGTGTGTCAGCGCGCGGCGCAACGCGCCAACATCAACAGCAAAATCGCTTTGACTTCGACTCGGACGCCGGCGCGACGCCGGCTTCCGCTTCGCATCAACGGTAAGGCGCGTCGGCCGCCTTCGATGCGGCGATTTCCGTCTCGTAGCGATCGCCCACTGCAAGCAGCATGTCCTTCGTGAAATACAGATCGCCGCGCTTTTCGCCGTGATATTCGAGGATATGCGTCTCGACGATCGAATCGACCGGGCAGCTCTCTTCGCAGAAGCCGCAGAAGATGCACTTGGTCAGGTCGATGTCGTAGCGCGTCGTGCGACGGGTATTGTCCGCGCGCGTTTCCGATTCGATGGTGATCGCGAGCGCCGGGCACACCGCTTCGCACAGCTTGCACGCGATGCAGCGCTCTTCGCCGTTTTCATAGCGGCGCAGCGCGTGCAGTCCGCGAAAGCGCGGCGACACCGGCGTCTTTTCTTCCGGGAACTGCACCGTGATCTTGCGCTGGAACGTGTAACGGCCCGTCAGCGCCAGACCCTTCAGCAGTTCGGTCAGGAAGAAGGTCTTAAAGAAGTTCTGAATTGCGTTCATGATGTTTGGTCCGCTCTTGTCCTGGGTTCGTCCGACTACTTCCAGATGTTGAGCGGCGACATGATCCAGAAGCCGATCACGACCACCCACACTACCGAGACCGGCAGGAACACCTTCCAGCCGAGACGCATGATCTGGTCATAGCGGTAGCGCGGGAACGTCGCGCGGGCCCAGATGAAGACCGACAGCAGGAAGAAAACCTTGAGCACGAACCAGAACACGCCCGGGATGAACGACAGGAAGCCGAACGGCGCGTCCCAGCCGCCCAGGAACAGGGTCGTCGCGATCGCCGAGATCACGATCATGTTGATGTACTCGGCGAGGAAGAACAGCGCGAACGCCATGCCCGAGTAGTCGATCATGTGACCCGCGACGATTTCCGATTCGCCTTCCACGACGTCGAACGGGTGACGGTTCGTTTCAGCGATGCCCGAGATGAAGTACACGACGAACATCGGCAGAAGCGGCAGCCAGTTCCACGACAGGATGTTGACGCCGAAGCCCGCGAAGATGCCGCGCTGCTGCGAAGCGACGATATCCGACATGTTCAGCGTGCCCGCGACCATCAGCACCACGACGAGCGCGAAGCCCATCGAGATTTCGTAGGACACCATCTGCGCCGCTGCGCGCATGGCGCCGAGGAACGCGTACTTCGAGTTCGACGCCCAGCCCGCGAGAATCACGCCGTACACGCCGATCGACGAGATCGCCATGATGTACAGGAGACCCGCGTTGATGTTGCCGAGCACGGCTTTCGCCTGGAACGGAATCACCGCCCAGACCGCGAAGGCCGGCACCACGGTCATGATCGGCGCGATGACGTAGATCCATTTGCTCGCCTGCGTCGGCTGAATGACTTCCTTCAGCAGCAGCTTCAGCACGTCCGCGATTGGCTGCAGCAAGCCTGCCGGGCCGACGCGGTTGGGACCGAGACGCACGTGCATCCAGCCGATGAGCTTGCGTTCCCAGAGAATCAGGTACGCGACGCACAGCAGGATCACCACCGCAACCACGAGGATGCGCACCAGCGCCCACACGGTCGGCCAGGCAACGCCCAGAAGCTGCGT
Source organism: Caballeronia sp. GAWG1-5s-s (assembly GCF_023631445.1). NCBI lineage: Bacteria > Pseudomonadati > Pseudomonadota > Betaproteobacteria > Burkholderiales > Burkholderiaceae > Caballeronia > Caballeronia sp. GAWG1-5s-s. The sequence goes on from NZ_JALQDC010000008.1 coordinate 24,524, forward strand.
GCCGCCTGCGTTGATCGTATCGAACAAGCCCATTTACGCCTTCTCCACTACCAGTTCACCGAACAGGCCGCCGAGTGCGGCGCCAGCCGCGGTAGCCGCCGACACGCGCACCACCGTTTCCGCCAGGTTCGCGTCGCGAACTGCGGGCATCACAACCGACAGGTCGCCTTGCTTGATGCGCACGGCGTCGCCGTCCTTCAGGCCGAGCTTGTCGAAGAGCGTCGTCGGCAGGCCGGCGACATTCGCGTCGCGCGCCGCTGCCGTCAGATGCAGCGACGGCGCGCGGCGCACGAGCGGGTCGGCGTGATAAATCGGCACATCGGCGAGACGCTCGAAGCCGCCCTTCACCGAAATGTTCGATGCAGCGCGCTTCGGTGCGACCGTCGTCTTGTTCGACAGACGCGCGGCGAGATCGCCCGTGCCGAGCGCCGCGACGCGCACTTCTTCCGCCGTGTCGAATTCGAAGCCCGGCAGGCCGAGCATCGTGCCCAGCACGCGCAGTACCTTCCAGCCCGGACGCGTCTCGCCCAATGCGCGGACGACGCCGTTGAACGACTGCGCCGTGCCTTCCGCGTTGACGAACGTGCCCGACGTTTCCGTGAACGGCGCGATGGGCAGCAGCACGTCGGCGTACTCCATGCCGTGCTTGAACGGCGACAGCACGACCACCATCTCGGCTGCCTTCAGCGCCGCGACGGCCTGCGCCGGGTTGGCCGCATCGAGTTCCGGCTCCGCGTTGAAGAGCACGTAGCCCTTGCGCGGCTGTTCGAACGCCGCGCGGGCGTCGAGACCGCCCTCGCCCGGCAGCGCATCGACGAGATAGCCGCCGACCGAGTTCGCGCCTTCGGTCAGGAAGCCGAGCGTCGCGCCGGTGTTGTCGGCGATCCACTGCGCCGCTGCCTGAATCTGCGCGAAGTCCGGATGCTGGACCGCGACATTTCCGAGCAGCACGACACGCTTCTCGCCCGCCGACAACGAAGCCGCCACGTCCTTCGCGGCAGCCGACACTTCGCGACCGGCGAATGCGTCCGGCAGCGCGACGCCGCGCGCTTCGGAGATCGCACCCGCGATGCCCGCGAGCTGGTCGAGCCATGCCGAGGGCGCAGCGACCAGACGATGCGCGGTCGGGATCAGCGAGTCGTCGTTGCTCGCGTTCAAGAACGTGAGCATTGCGCCGTTCTTCGCAGCCTGACGCAGACGCGCGGCGAAGAGCGGATGATCGCGGCGCAGGAACGACCCGATGACGAACGCCGTATCGACGTTCGACAGGTCCGCGATCTTCACGCCGAGCCACGGCGCGCCCGCGCCCACCGGCGCGGAGAAGTCGTTCTGACGCAGACGGAAATCGACGTTCGGCGAGCCGACGCCTTCCGCGAACTGCTTCAGCAGATACAGTTCTTCGACCGTGCTATGCGGCGTCGCGAGCGCGGCGATGGCGTTCGCGCCATGATCCGCCTTGATGCCCTTGATGCCCTTCGCCACGTACTCGAGCGCCGTCTGCCAGTCCGTTTCGATCCACTTGCCGCCCTGCTTGAGCATCGGCGTGGTGAGACGTTCGTCGCTATTGAGCGCTTCGTACGAGAAGCGGTCCTTGTCCGAGATCCAGCATTCGTTGATGGCTTCGTTTTCCATCGGCAGAACGCGCATCACGCGGTTGTTCTTCACCTGGACGACCAGGTTCGAACCGACGGAATCGTGCGGGCTCACCGACTTGCGGCGCGACAGTTCCCACGTCCGCGCGCTGTAGCGGAACGGCTTGCTGGTCAGCGCGCCGACCGGGCAAAGGTCGATCATGTTGCCCGACAGTTCCGAATCCACCGTCTTGCCGACGAACGACGTGATTTCCGAATGCTCGCCGCGGCCCAGCATGCCGAGTTCCATGACGCCGGCGATTTCCTGGCCGAAGCGCACGCAGCGCGTGCAGTGGATGCAGCGCGTCATCTCTTCCATCGAGATGAGCGGACCCACGTTCTTGTGGAACACCACGCGCTTTTCTTCGTTGTAGCGCGACTGGGATTTGCCGTAACCCACGGCCAGATCCTGCAACTGGCACTCGCCGCCCTGATCGCAGATCGGGCAATCCAGCGGGTGATTGATCAGCAGGAACTCCATCACCGACTGTTGCGCCTTCACGGCCTTGTCGGAGGCGGTCCGCACGACCATGCCGGCCGAAACGGGCGTGGCGCACGCGGGGACGGCCTTCGGCATCTTTTCGACTTCGACGAGGCACATCCGGCAGTTCGCCGCGATCGACAGCTTCTTGTGATAGCAGAAGTGAGGAATGTACGTATCGACCTTATGCGCAGCCTGGATCACCATGCTGCCTTCGGGCACCTCGACCGTCTTGCCGTCAATTTCTAGTTCAACCATGATGGGGAATGGTCCTCAACCTCTTTCGCGCAACTGACTGTGCGCCTGATTACGCGGTAAGCGCCTCGGACGCCGCATGATGCGCGTGCCCGCCGACGAGACAGTGCTTGTGCTCGACGTGATATTCGAATTCGTTCCAGAAGTGCTTCAGCATGCCGCGCACCGGCATGGCCGCCGCATCGCCGAGCGCGCAGATCGTGCGGCCCATGATGTTTTCGGCGACGGAATTCAGCAGATCCAGGTCTTCCTTGCGGCCGAGGCCGTGCTCGATGCGATGCACCACGCGATACAGCCAGCCCGTGCCTTCGCGGCAAGGCGTGCACTGACCGCACGACTCCTCGTAATAGAAGTACGACAGGCGCAGCAACGAACGCACCATGCACCGCGTTTCGTTCATGACGATGACCGCGCCCGAGCCGAGCATCGAACCCGCCTTGGCGATCGAATCGTAGTCCATATCGGTCGCGAGCATCATCTCACCCGGCACCACCGGCGCCGACGATCCGCCCGGAATCACCGCCTTGATCGACTCGCCGCGCACGCCGCCGGCCAGTTCCATCAGCGTCGAGAACGGCGTGCCGAGCGGAATTTCATAGTTGCCCGGACGATTCACGTCGCCCGACACCGAGAAAATCTTCGTGCCGCCGTTGTTCGGCTTGCCGATTTCGAGGTAATTCTGCGGCCCGATTTCCAGCAGGAACGGCACGGCAGCGAACGTCTCGGTGTTGTTGATGGTGGTCGGCTTCCCGTACACGCCGAAGCTCGCCGGGAAAGGCGGCTTGAAGCGCGGCTGGCCTTTCTTGCCTTCCAGCGATTCGAGCAGCGCGGTTTCTTCGCCGCAGATGTACGCGCCGTAACCGTGGTGAGCGTACAACTCGAACGAGAACCCGGAGCCGAGGATGTTCGCGCCGAGATAGCCGGCTGCGCGCGCTTCTTCCAGCGCCGCTTCGAACACCTTATAGACTTCCCAGATCTCGCCGTGAATGTAGTTGTAGCCGACGGTGATGCCCATCGCATACGCGCCGATGGCCATGCCTTCGATCAGCGCGTGCGGGTTCCAACGAAGAATGTCGCGGTCCTTGAACGTGCCCGGCTCGCCTTCGTCCGAATTGCAGACGAGATACTTCTGCCCCGGAAACTGACGCGGCATGAAGCTCCACTTCAGGCCGGTCGGGAAGCCCGCGCCGCCGCGACCGCGCAGACCCGACGCCTTGACGTCGGCAATCACCTGCTCGGGCGGAATCTTCTCTTCCAGAATGCGGCGCAGCTGCTTGTAGCCGCCGCGCGCAACGTAATCTTCGAGATGCCAGTTCTCGCCATTGAGGCCAGCGAGGATCAGCGGCTTGATGTGACGATCGTGGAGAGACGTCATTTCGAAAGTTCCTCGATCAACTGGTCGATCTTCTCGCGGCTCATGAAGCTGCACATGCGGTGGTTGTTCACCAGCATGACCGGCGCATCGCCGCACGCGCCGAAGCACTCGCCTTCTTTCAGCGTGAACTTGCCGTCGGGCGTGGTTTCGCCGAAGTCGATGCCGAGCTTCTGCTTGAGATACTGAGCAGCACTATCCGAGCCGCCGTCCGGACCGAGCTGGCAGGGCAAGTTCGTGCAGAGCGTGATCTTGTGCTTACCGACCGGCGCGAGCTCGTACATCGTGTAGAACGTGGCGACTTCCTGCACCGCGACAGGCGGCATGCTCAGATAGTCGGCGACGAACTTCATGAGTTCGGGCGAGAGCCATCCGTGCTCTTCCTGAGCGACAGCAAGCGCGGCCATCACCGCCGACTGCTTCTGCTCGGCGGGATACTTCGCGATCGCACGATCGATTTCTTTCAGGCCTTCAGCTGAGATCATTTTCAGACACGACTCTTTCAATTCCTACCGAACGAAAACCTGCCGCGGGCATCTTATTGCGGCAGACCTGGCGTCCTGCGGTTTCCTGTAATTGCTTCAACGCTTTGCGCTCGATTCAGCGCAACGGCGGCCCGGCCGACGAGCGCGCCGCGCGAGCGGACGACGGAATCAGCGATCAATCTCGCCGAACACGATGTCTTGCGTTCCGATGATCGTGACGGCGTCGGCGATCATGTGGCCGCGCGCCATCTCGTCCAGCGAGGCCAGATGCGCGAAACCAGGCGCGCGGATCTTCAGGCGATACGGCTTGTTCGCGCCGTCCGACACGAGATAGATGCCGAACTCGCCCTTCGGATGCTCGATCGCGGCGTAGGTCTCGCCTTCCGGCACGTGGAAGCCTTCCGTGAAGAGCTTGAAGTGGTGAATCAGCTCTTCCATGTTGCTCTTCATGCCGACGCGCGACGGCGGCGCAACCTTGTGATTATCGACCATCACAGGGCCGGGATTCTTGCGCAGCCAGGCAATGCACTGTTTGGCAATACGCGTGGACTGACGCATTTCCTCGACGCGCACGAGATAGCGGTCGTAGCAGTCGCCGTTCACGCCCACCGGAATGTCGAAGTCCAGTTGATCGTAGACTTCGTACGGCTGCTTCTTGCGCAGATCCCATTCGATGCCCGAGCCGCGCAGCATGGCGCCGCTCATGCCGAGCTGCAACGCGCGCTCCGGGCTCACCACACCGATGCCGACGAGACGCTGCTTCCAGATACGGTTGTCGGTGAGCAGCGTTTCGTACTCGTCGACATAGCCCGGGAAGCGATTGAAGAAGTCTTCGATGAAATCGAGCAGCGAACCTTGACGGTTCTCGTTCATCTTCTCCAGCGCCTTCGCATTGCGAATCTTGGAGACCTTGTATTGCGGCATTGCGTCAGGCAGATCGCGATAGACGCCGCCCGGACGGTAATACGCCGCGTGCATGCGCGCGCCCGAGACGGCTTCGTACACGTCCATCAGGTCTTCGCGCTCGCGGAACGCGTAGAGGAAGACCGCCATCGCGCCGACGTCGAGCGCGTGCGAGCCGATCCACATCAGGTGGTTCAGCACGCGCGTGATTTCGTCGAACAGGACGCGGATGTACTTCGCGCGGATCGGCACGTCGATGCCGAGCAGCTTCTCGATGGCCATCACGTAGGCGTGCTCGTTCGCCATCATCGACACGTAGTCGAGACGGTCCATGTACGGCACGGACTGAATGAAGGTCTTGGTTTCGGCGAGCTTCTCGGTCGCGCGATGCAAGAGGCCGATGTGCGGATCGGCGCGCTGGATCACTTCGCCGTCGAGTTCGAGCACGAGGCGCAGCACGCCGTGCGCGGCAGGGTGCTGCGGGCCGAAATTCAGCGTGTAGTTCTTGATGTCTGCCATGACGCTCTCTTAATGTTTCAGACCACCATAGCGATCTTCGCGGATCACGCGCGGCGTGATTTCGCGCGGCTCGATCGTCACAGGCTGATACACGACGCGCTTCTCTTCCGGGTCGTAGCGCATTTCGACGAAGCCCGTGACCGGGAAGTCCTTGCGGAACGGGTGGCCGATGAAGCCGTAGTCCGTGAGAATGCGGCGCAGATCGGGGTGGCCTTCGAACACGATGCCGTACAGGTCGAATGCTTCGCGCTCGTACCAGTTGGCCGACGACCAGATATCGACGAGCGACGGAATGATCGGCACTTCGTCGTCCGGAGCGAACACGCGCACGCGCAGGCGCCAGTTGTTCGAGATGGAGAGCAGATGCACGACCGCCGCGAAGCGCGGGCCTTCGTATACGCCGTCGCCGAACGTCGAATAGTCGATGCCGGCGAGGTCCATGAGCTGCTCGAAGCCGAGCGAGCGGTCGTCACGCAGCCGCGTCGCGACTTCGAGATAATGGGCCGCCTTCACGACGACCGTCACCTGACCCAGCGACTCGGTGATGTTCTGGAGACGGTCGCCAAACGCCGCCTCGAGGTTCGCTTTGAGGGTCTCGAGTTTGCTTGCCATAGTTGGGGAGGCTCAGGCCTTTATTGACGGGCGATGGTGTTCGTGCGGCGAATCTTCGCCTGCAACTGGATCACGCCGTAGACCAGCGCCTCGGCCGTCGGAGGGCAGCCCGGGACATAGACGTCGACCGGAACGATACGGTCGCAGCCGCGCACGACGGAGTACGAATAGTGGTAGTAGCCGCCACCATTCGCGCACGAACCCATGGAAATGACCCAGCGCGGCTCGGCCATCTGGTCGTACACCTTACGAAGCGCGGGCGCCATCTTGTTGCACAGCGTGCCGGCGACGATCATCACGTCGGACTGGCGCGGGCTCGGACGGAACACCACGCCGAAGCGGTCCAGGTCGTAACGGGCGGCGCCCGCATGCATCATCTCGACCGCGCAACACGCGAGACCGAACGTCATCGGCCACAGGGAGCCGGTGCGCGTCCAGTTGATCAGCTTGTCAGCCGTGGTGGTGACAAAGCCTTCCTTCAAGACCCCTTCGATACTCATTTGATTTCCACTCCAGATGAGCAGCCAGCCAAAGCCGCCCATGAATCCGGTGATCTACCCGTCATTCCCAGTCGAGACCGCCCTTTCTCCAGATGTAGGCGAAGCCGAGCAGGAATTCGAGCAGAAAGATCATCATGGCCATGAAGCCGGGCCAGCCGATGTCGCGCAGGGCCACGCCCCACGGAAACAGGAACGCCGTCTCAAGGTCGAAGATGATGAAAAGAATTGCGACGAGATAGTAGCGCACATCGAACTTCATACGCGCGTCTTCGAATGCTTCGAAGCCGCATTCGTACGGGGCATTCTTTTCGGTGTCGGGCTTGTTGGGACCGAGAATCTTGCCGATGCTGACCAGCGCTATACCTAAACCAAGGCCCACCAGAAGAAACAAGAAGACGGGGTAATAGGGTGCGAGGTTCAAGGCTTTCCTCTGATCGGTAGTTTCGGTCAGTGATGATTGAGATGCTTGCCGGGACAGACCACCCGGCGACGGGATTCACTTGGGACCGCTCACGATATCAACGATATCGTAAGGGTACTCCAGAAGTGACAATGCCAGCCGAAGCGATGCATGCGGCTGGCATTGGATAACTTTTGGTGCCGACGGCGAGACTCGAACTCGCACAGCTTTCGCCACTACCCCCTCAAGATAGCGTGTCTACCAATTTCACCACGTCGGCACTGTACTGCAATCCGGGAAAACAAACTTCTTAATTGCCGCGAATCGCTTCAAGACTTGAATTATAACTAGGTCCCACGAATTGTTCAACGCACAAAACACGAATTTCGCGAAAATTTGTTTTGGCGTTTATTTCGGCACGTCGGCGCCCGGCGCGGACGAAGCTGCGGGGCCAGCCGAAGCCGACGCAGGCGCGTTGACCGGAGCCGAAGCGCTCTTTCCTGCCGCAGCAGGCGCCGAAGCAGACGTCGGACCTGCGCCGAGCACGCCGGCCGAAGTCTGGGGCTTGTAGCTTCCGAGGTACGTGAGCGCGAGCGTCGTGATGAAGAAGATCGCGGCGAGCACAGCCGTGGTACGCGAAAGAAAGTTCGCCGAGCCGGTCGCGCCAAATAAACTGCCCGACGCCCCGCTGCCGAACGCCGCGCCCATGTCGGCGCCCTTTCCGTGCTGAAGCAGCACGAGCCCGATCACGCCAAGCGCCGACAGCAACTGGACGACGATAATCAATGTCTTCAAATACAGCATTTCAACTCACCTGGATCTTGATGTTTCCGTAACACTCACGTGTCGCGACATGCTCTTTCGACTGCTCTCGCCACGAACCGCTTATTGCAACACGGTTCGCGCCGCCTGGCAGATCGCAAGAAAATCTTTCGACTTCAGCGACGCGCCGCCAATCAGCCCGCCGTCGATGTCTTGTTGCCCGAACAATTCCTGCGCGTTCTCGGGTTTGACGCTGCCGCCATAGAGCAGCGGCACTTCGGCTGCGGCGGCACACTTCTCCGCCAGCTTCTTGCGCAGGAACGCGTGAACGCGCTGCGCCTGGTCGGCCGTCGCGCTCTTGCCGGTGCCGATCGCCCAGACCGGCTCGTACGCGACGACAATGCGCGCTGCCTGCTCCTCGTTCAGCATGAGAAGCACCGCATCCAGCTGAGCGCCGATGACCTGCTCCGTCGCCTCGCGCTCGCGTTCGTCGAGCGTTTCGCCGACACAGACGATAGGCGTCAGCCCGGCCTCGAGCGCGCGCCGCGCCTTGGCGCCGACCAGTTCCGGCGTTTCGTGATGATACGCGCGGCGCTCCGAATGCCCGACGATCGCGTAAGTCGCGCCGAAGTCGAGCGTCATTTCGGCCGCGACCTCGCCTGTGAACGCGCCTTGCGCATGGGCCGACACGTCCTGCACGCCCCAGCGCACCACCGACCCTTCCAGCAGCGCCTGCGCCTGCGCGAGATAGGGATACGGCACGCACACGCCTACGTCCACGCCGTTTCGCAGAGCTGATGCCCCCGACGCCACTTCGGTCAGCAAAACCGCGTTCTCCTGCATGCGGCCGTGCATCTTCCAGTTGCCGACCACCAGTTTCGCTCGTTGTCTCGACATTGTCTCGTCACTCGGCGGCTTGCGCAGCCGCTTTAGTTATAGCGGCCGTGCTTTTCAATCAGCCGCCGCGTTATGGGAATGAACCGCTACAAACTGCGAACTGCTTGCAAAACGGGCGATTTTACTGTGTTACGGATAACGCGGTCAAACCGCCGATAACCGATTCGCGTCTATGACGCGCTTTGTTGCCCGTTTCCCGTCCAGTCAAGGACGATCTTGCCGACATGCGTGCTGCTTTCCATCAGCGCATGCGCGGCCGCCGCCTCGCTTGCCGGGAACACCTGGTGAATGACCGGTTTGATGCGCCCTGCCTCGATTTCCGGCCACACGCGTTCCTTCAGCTTCGCGGCGATTTTCGCCTTGAACGCGACGGGCCGCGGACGCAACGTCGAGCCGGTGATGACGAGCCGGCGACGCAGAATGTCGTTGAGATTGATTTCCGCCTTCGCGCCGCCCAGGAGCGCGATCACGCAGATGCGCCCGCCATCGGCGAGCGCCTTCAGCTCGCGCGGCAGATAGTCGCCCGCGACCATGTCCAGAATCACGTCGACGCCGCGATCGTTCGTGAGCGACCTCACCACTTCGACGAAATCCTCTGTCTTGTAGTTGATCGCCCGCTCGGCGCCGAGCGTCTCGCACGCGCGGCACTTTTCGTCGCTGCCCGCGGTCGCGAAGACGCGAAAGCCGAGCGCGCGCGCAATCTGGATGGCCGTGACGCCGATGCCGCTCGATCCGCCTTGCACGAGCAGCGTCTCTTCCTCGCCGTTTTCGCCCGAGCCGAGATGCGCGCGCTCGAAGACGTTGCTCCACACCGTGAAGAACGTTTCCGGCAGCGAGGCCGCTTCGATATCGGACAGGCCTGCTGGCACTGGCAGGCATTGCTCCAGCGGCGCAACGGCGTACTCCGCGTACCCGCCGCCCGCGAGCAGCGCGCACACGCGATCGCCTTTCTTGAGACCGAACGGGTTGTGCTTCGAATCGAGGTCGCCGTCGACGATTTCGCCCGCCACTTCCAGCCCCGGCAGATCGGACGCGCCCGGCGGCGGCGCATAGGCGCCCTTGCGCTGAAAGACGTCCGGCCGGTTCACGCCGGAAGCCGCCACCTTGATGAGCACCTCGCACTTGCCGGCTTCGGGCATCGGGCGCTCGCCCAGCTTGAGAACTTCGGGTGCGCCAAACTCGGTGATTTCGACGGCCTTCATAACATTCCCCTGAATGGGCATGGCGGGATGGATCGATCGAACGGCTCGAACCGGATGGCGCTGCGCACGCGATGAGCAATCCACGCTCCACAGTGCCATCGAGTCCGGCGACGCATCGGACAATGCATAGTCCCGCATCGTCCAATTGACGCCCTACAAGAAAACGGCCGGCTCGCAGATGCGGCCGGCCGTCTACACATTACCGCATTACTGCTGCGGCTGCGTCGGTTCGGTTTGTTGCGCGGCTTCGTTCAAGAGCGCCTTGGCCGACAAACGCACGCGGCCCTTTTCGTCCGTCTGGATGACCTTGACCTTCACGACCTGGCCTTCCTTCAGGTAATCGTTGATGTCCTTCACGCGCTCGTTGACGATCTCCGAGATGTGCAGCAGACCGTCCTTGCCCGGCAGGATATTCACGATCGCGCCGAAATCGAGCAGCTTCAGCACCGGACCTTCGTACACCTGGCCCACTTCCACTTCGGCCGTGATGTTCTCGATGCGCTTCTTCGCCTCGGCCATGCCTTCGGCGCTCGTGCTCGCGATGGTCACCACGCCGTCGTCCGAAATGTCGATGGTCGTGTTCGTCTCTTCGGTCAGCGCGCGGATCACCGAACCGCCCTTGCCGATCACGTCGCGGATCTTTTCCGGATTGATCTTCAGCGTGATCATGCGCGGCGCGAATTCCGACAGCTCCGTGTTCGTGCCCGGCACCGCGGAGGTCATCTTGCCGAGGATGTGCATGCGGCCTTCCTTCGCCTGCGCAAGCGCGACCTGCATGATTTCCTTCGTGATGCCCTGGATCTTGATGTCCATCTGCAGCGCGGTCACGCCTTGCGCGGTACCGGCCACCTTGAAGTCCATGTCGCCCAGGTGGTCCTCGTCACCGAGAATGTCGGTCAGAACCGCGAACTTGTTGCCTTCGAGGATCAGGCCCATCGCGATGCCGGCGACGTGCGCCTTCATCGGCACGCCGGCGTCCATCAGCGCGAGACAGCCGCCGCAGACGGAAGCCATCGACGACGAACCGTTCGATTCCGTGATTTCGGACACGACGCGGATCGAGTAGCCGAATTCGTCGGCGCTCGGCAGGCACGCGACGAGCGCGCGCTTGGCGAGACGCCCATGGCCGATTTCACGGCGCTTCGGCGAACCGACGCGACCGGTTTCGCCCGTGGCGAACGGCGGCATGTTGTAGTGGAGCATGAAGCGCTCGCGGTATTCGCCTTCGAGCGCGTCGATGTTCTGCTCGTCACCCTTCGTGCCGAGCGTCGCGATCACGAGCGCCTGCGTCTCGCCGCGCGTGAAGAGCGCCGAGCCGTGGGTACGCGGCAACACGCCCGTGCGGATTTCGATCGGGCGCACCGTGCGCGTGTCGCGGCCGTCGATACGTGGCTCGCCGTTCAGGATCTGCGAGCGGACGATCTTCGCTTCGATATCGAACAGAATGTTGCCGACGGTGGCCGCATCCGCTGCCGCCGTGCCCGATGCCGCCGCTTCCTCGGCGAGCTTCGCCGACGTCGCCGCATAGACTTCCTTCAGCTTCGTCGAGCGCGCCTGCTTGTTGCGCAACTGATACGCGGCTTCGAGTTCCGGCTTCGCGATTTCGGTGACGCGCGCGATCAGCGCCTCGTTCTTCGGCGCCGGCTGCCAGTCCCACTCGGGCTTGCCGCCGTCGCGGACCAGTTCGTGGATCGCGTCGATCGCGGCTTGCATCTGCTCGTGGCCGAACACGACCGCGCCGAGCATCACTTCTTCCGAAAGCTGCTGCGCTTCGGATTCGACCATCAGCACCGCGCGCTCCGTGCCCGCGACGACCAGATCGAGCGCCGATTCCTTCATCTGCGCGCGCGTCGGGTTCAGCACGTACTCGTTGTTGATGTAGGCGACGCGGGCCGCGCCGACCGGGCCGTTGAACGGCAGACCGGACACGGCGAGCGCAGCGGAAGCGCCGATCAGCGCGGGGATATCCGCCGGGATTTCCGGATTCAGCGACAGGACGTGAATCACGACCTGCACTTCGTTGTAGAAGCCTTCCGGGAAGAGCGGACGCAGCGGACGGTCGATCAGGCGCGAGATGAGCGTCTCGCCTTCCGACGGACGGCCTTCGCGACGGAAGAAGCCGCCCGGAATCTTGCCGGCGGCGTAGGTCTTTTCCAGATAGTCGACGGTGAGCGGGAAGAAATCCTGGCCCGGCTTCGCCGTCTTCGCGCCGACGACGGTGGCGAGCACCACGGTGTCTTCGACATCGACGATCACCGCGCCGCTTGCCTGACGCGCGATTTCACCCGTTTCCAGGCGGACGTTGTGTTGTCCCCACTTGAACTCTTTGACGATCTTATTAAACATTGCGACTCCTTCTATATTGCGCCGCGCCTTCGGTCGAGCGCGTGAGCTGTCTCTGCGGCGCTGGGCGGGACGGTCCCGGGCCGCGCGTGAGAGGTGTGTTATGCCATTCCAGTGCGGCGCGCGAACGGGCCGCGGGGCCGCGCTGGAATGACACAAAGCTCTGCCGCGAGGCTGGACCGAGTGTCGGGTAAAGCGTATGACTGCCGAGAACGACTAACTACGAAGTGCCGGCCGATGAAACCGATCCGGCACCACTTCGCGAGCGGATCGCGCAAAAACAAAATGCCTGCATCAGCGAACTGACACAGGCACTTCGTTAGAACACTGGCCGCGAAGCCACGCCAGGGGCCAATTACTTGCGCAGACCCAGCTTTTCGATCAGCGAGCGGTAACGATCCGCATCCTTGCCCTTCAGGTAGTCGAGCAGCTTGCGACGACGGCTGACCATGCGCAGCAGACCGCGGCGGCTGTGGTGATCCTTCGTGTGGGCCTTGAAGTGGATGGTCAGTTCGTTGATGCGGCTCGTGAGCAGTGCGACTTGCACTTCGGGGGAGCCGGTATCGTTGGCGCCGCGCGCGTATTCAGCGACGACGTCGGACTTCTTGATTTCTGCTACGGACATTTGCTTTTCCTTTGATACAGACAGGCGGTCACGGAAGAAAGGCCGTGCCGTGGTTTGCGTCGACAGACCCAACTCGACAACTCGACGAGTCGCGCCCAATTCACTTCGTTTTCGAGGTTTGCGCGTCTTGAGAACGCCGCTTCCAGCCAAAAACGAAGCGCAGAGTATAGCACACCGCGCTTCGCCGAGCGGACGGCTCCATGCGCTCAACGCGACGGGCGCGTCATTTTGCATGTAGTCGGAGGCGCGGTGTCGGCGGCGGGCACCGACAGCAGCGTGCGAAAGCCGTAGCCGGAACCTTCGTTGTCGAACCGCACGCCTGGCGTGCCGGCCTTGTCCATCTCCATCACGTAGAGCGGCTGGATCAGTTGATGATCCGACGCGCGCATGGTCGATGGATGAAAACCGGCGCCGTCGAACTGCATGCCTTCGAGCGCGCGCGCCACGGCGAGCGGGTCCGCGCTGCCGGCGCGCGTCATGGCGGTGGCGAGCATGTCGATCATGAGCGGCATGCGCAGCACGAGGTAATCGTCGGAGGCGGCGGGAAAGCGGGCGCGGAACGCGCGGTAATACGCGTCGGAGGCCGCGCCGCCCGCGTTCGGATGCCAGTCGGCGACCGCGATCACGCGCTTCACGCCGGCATCGCCGAGCGCGGCGGGCGCGCCGAGACTGTTGCCGTAGAAAGTGTAGAACTTCGCGCCGAGCCCCTGCTCCCGCGCCGCCTTCACGAGCAGCGTCAGGTCGTTGCCCCAGTTCCCGGTGATGACGGCATCCGCGCCGCTCGCGCGAATCTTCGCGATATACGGCGCGAAGTCCTTCACGCGCCCGATCGGATGAAACTCGTCGCCCGTGATCGCAATGTCGGGCCGCTTTTCCTGCAACGCGCGCCGCGCCTCGCGGCTCACGTCGTGGCCGAAGCTGTAGTCCTGATTCAGCAGATAGACCTTCTTCACGGCGCGGTCGCGTTGCAGCGCGTCTGCGAGCGCGTCCATGCGCATGCCGGCGTGCGCATCGAAACGGAAGTGCCAGAAGCTGCACGCGTCGTTGGTGAGCGCGGGATCGTCGGCGGAATAGTTCAGGAACAGCACGCGGTGGTCCGGCTCGCGCTCGTTCTGCTTGTCGATGGCCGCGACGAGCGCCGCCGCCACCGCCGAACTGTTGCCTTGCATGACGAAGCCGATCTTCTCGTCGATGGCCGCGCGCAACTGCACGAGGCTCGCCTCGCTGCTGCCCTTGCCGTCGAGCACGACGAGCTCGAGCGGATGCATGCCGTCCGCCAGCTTCACGCCGCCTCGCGCATTCACCCGCTCGACGCCGAAGCGCAGATTGCGCTCGACCGCCGCGCCCGCGTTGGCGAACGGACCGGACATGCCTTCGATCATCGCGAGCTTGATGGGCGCAAGATCGGCGGCGTTCGCCTTCGCTATGCACGTCAAGGCTACGCACGTGAACGCGATCCGCAGCCACCGCGCGCGCGACTTCATGAGACTGAGGCTTGCCATCGCTCTTTCCGAAGATGAAAGCGCGGATCATAGGCTGCGGCGCGGGCGCGATGCAAGCCGGCGCGACGCATGGTTCTTGCGCCGCATGTCAAAATCCAGCAAAGCGAAGAAAAACCCTCGCCATCGCGAGGAACCTGCACGTGGAGGCTTCAATGCTGCACTCACTCAACCGTCTGCGCGGCGCGCTCGTCTGCGCCGGGACGGCGTTGCTGCTCGCCGGTTGCGCGCAGCCGTGGCAGAACTATCAGGCAGGCGCGGATGCCTCGACGATCATCGCCCGCCTCGGCCCGCCGCGCGAAGTCTACGACCTGCCGAACGGCGGCAAGCGGCTGATGTGGCCGACGCAGCCGCTCGGCGAATTCACGACCGCCGCGGACATCGACGCCTCCGGCAAGATCGTCAACGTGCGGCAGGTGCTCGACGAGAACGAGTTCTACAAGGCGCAAATCGGGACCTGGACCAAAAAAGACGTGCTCGTGAACTTCGGCCGGCCGGTGGAAACGTCGTATTACCCGC
Source organism: Caballeronia sp. GAWG1-5s-s (assembly GCF_023631445.1). Lineage (NCBI taxonomy): Bacteria > Pseudomonadati > Pseudomonadota > Betaproteobacteria > Burkholderiales > Burkholderiaceae > Caballeronia > Caballeronia sp. GAWG1-5s-s. Next base: position 39,529 of record NZ_JALQDC010000008.1, read on the forward strand.
TGATGAAGCGCGAAGTCTGGACGTATCGCTACATGGAGGCGAACTTCTGGTACTTGATGTACAGCTTCTATTTCGACGATGAGGGCGTCCTGCGCCTGATGCAGAAATCGCCCGATCCGCTGCACGATCCCGATCGGCGCAGCCTGTTCTGACACGCGGCGCACGCAAAAAAGCCCTCCGAGGAGGGCTTTCGCGTTCTTGCGACTCTTTGCCGATCAAAGCTGCGGATTGAGCTTTTCGACCTTCGAATGCAGCTTGTTGAGCGCGGCGATATACGCCTTCGCCGAAGCCGCGACGATATCCGGATCCGTGCCGACGCCGTTCACGATACGCCCGCTCTTCGACAGACGCACCGTCACTTCGCCCTGCGCCTGCGTGCCGGTCGTGATCGCGTTGACCGAGTACAGCACGAGCTCAGCGCCGCTTTCCACCTTCGACTCGATCGCGTGCAGCGTCGCGTCGACCGGGCCGTTGCCGCGTGCTTCGCCCGTCATTTCGGTGCCGTCCACGGCGAAGACCACGCGTGCCTGCGGCTGCTCGCCGGTCTCCGAGTGCTGCTTCATCGAGACGAAGCGGAAATGCTCCTTCGCCTGCGCTTCCGGCGATTCTTCCGAGACGATCTGCATGATGTCTTCGTCGAAGATTTCGGCTTTGCGGTCCGCGAGATCCTTGAAGCGCGCGAACGCGGCGTTCACTTCCGCTTCCGATTCGAGCTGCACGCCCAGTTCTTCGAGGCGCTGCTTGAACGCGTTGCGGCCGGACAGCTTGCCGAGCACGATCTTGTTCGCGCTCCAGCCCACGTCTTCGGCGCGCATGATTTCGTAGGTATCGCGCGCCTTCAGCACGCCGTCCTGGTGGATGCCCGACGCGTGCGCGAACGCGTTCGCGCCGACCACCGCCTTGTTCGGCTGCACGACGAAGCCGGTGATCTGCGAGACGAGCTTCGAGGTCGGCACGATCTGCGTCGTGTCGATACCCAGGTCGAGCCCGAAGTAATCCTTGCGCGTCTTGACCGCCATCACGATTTCTTCGAGCGACGTATTGCCCGCGCGCTCACCCAGGCCGTTGATCGTGCATTCCACCTGACGCGCGCCGCCGATCTGCACGCCCGCGAGCGAGTTCGCGACCGCCATGCCAAGGTCATCGTGGCAGTGAACCGAGAAGATGGCCTTGTCCGAGTTCGGGATGCGCTCGCGCAGCGTCTTCACGAGGTTGCCGTAAAGTTCGGGCACGCCATAACCGACCGTATCGGCGATGTTGATCGTGCGCGCGCCTTCGTCGATCACCGCTTCCAGCACACGGCACAGAAAGTCGATGTCCGAGCGGCTGCCGTCTTCCGGCGAGAACTCGACGTCGTCGGTGAACTTGCGCGCGAAGCGCACCGCGAGCCGCGCCTGTTCGTACACCTGCTCCGGCGACATGCGCAGCTTCTTTTCCATATGCAGCGCGGACGTGGCGATGAACGTGTGAATGCGGAAGCGGTTCGCCGGCTTCAACGCGTCGGCGGCGCGCTGGATGTCCTTGTCGTTGGCGCGGGCAAGCGAGCAGACCGTGCTGTCCTTCACGAGCGAGGCGATCGTCTGGATCGCGTCGAAATCGCCGTTGGAACTGGCGGCAAAACCGGCCTCGATCACGTCGACCTTCATGCGCTCCAGCTGCTTCGCGATGCGGATCTTCTCCTCTTTCGTCATCGAAGCGCCGGGGGACTGCTCGCCGTCACGCAAGGTCGTATCGAAGATGATCAACTTGTCTGCTGCCATGTTGGGCTCCTGTGGGGAGATTTATCGATTGTTGGGAATATCGAGATAGAACGACAAAACGGAATCCGGGTGTTCGCGCCACCGCTGGCGTCGAAAACCTTGAACGAGCAGACGGGAGGCGAGACAGATCAGCGCGGTAGGCGCGCTAGTAGCGATAGTGCGCGTAGAAACGCACCAGCCGAAGAAGACGAGAGGAGGAACAGAGAAATGTTCATTCGAAAACTATAACGGCTTTCGAAGACGCGTGCAATGAGGCTTTACGATCGAATCAATAGCCTGCTTGCCGACGACGCCACAAAGCAAAAAGCCTGCATTCGCGAGAACGCAGGCTTTTTGTGATGAGCGCGAGAAACGATGTTGCGATAAGTCGATCAGTAACCGCCGAGGGTCGCGCTCACGCGCTGACGCAATTCCGTGCCGTCGTTGAACTGCGCGTTCTCGATGCGGCGCGCGCCCGTGAACCGCTTTTCCCAATAGCCGTTTTCCATGTCGTCGACGCGGATCGTGCTGCCGGTGGACGGCGAATGCACGAACTTGTTGTCGCCGATATAAATGCCGACGTGCGAGAACGAGCGGCGCATGGTGTTGAAGAACACGAGATCGCCCGGCTTCAGATCCGACACGCGGACCTTCTCGCCCACGCGGCTCATTTCTTCGGCGCGGCGCGGCAGCGTCATGCCGAGCGTGTCCTGAAACACGTAGCGCACGAAGCCGCTGCAATCGAGGCCGGAATCCGGCGTGTCGCCGCCCCAGCGATAGCGCACGCCGATCATGTTGAGCGCGCCGACGACGACGTCGCCTGCCTTGCTCGCTACGCCGGAGAAGAACGCTTTCGCGCCGCGCGGTGCGCTGGCTGTGTCCGCCGTGGCGGCGATAGCGGCCGTGTCGGTCGCTTTGGAAGCGGTGGAGATGCCGTTTCCGGCATTTTGGCTGTTACTGCTGACTTCGTCGGCGAAAGCGCCGGAAGTGGTGGTCATCAGGAGGCCGAGCAACATGCCCGCGGCAGCGCGCGCACATGTCTGAGTCAACGTAAGTGGTTGCATCGGTCGGTAGGTTTTACAATTAAAGACTGAAAAATCAGTGAGATATGTGAAAGTTTGAACGCATACTAGCCACAAAGTATTTAACTGTCAAAAGAAATAGGAAAATACAATTGAGACGGACACGCAATTGACGAAAAAGAAAAAATTTTAGGAATTCAGGGCTGCCGCCAGTAGCTTTCGTGTGTATTCGTCGGAAGGATTCGCAAAAATCTTCTCTACTTCACCTGCCTCGACGACATTTCCATCTCGCATGACCGCGACGCGATGCGCCATCGCGCCGATCACCTGTAAGTCGTGGCTGATAAACACATATCCCAAGTTGTGCTTCTTCTGAATGTCGGCAAGCAGCGCCAGAACTTGAGTCTGGATTGAGACATCGAGCGCGCTCGTCGGTTCGTCGAGAATGAGAATGCTCGGTTCCAGCACGAGCGCGCGCGCAATCGCGATGCGCTGCCGCTGCCCGCCCGAGAACTCGTGCGGATAACGCGTGAGCGCCGTGCGGTCCAGCCCGACTTCGCGCAGCACGGCAATCACTTTGGCGCGGCGCGCGGCGGCATCCAATTCAGGGCGATGCAGCGCCAGCCCTTCGCCGACGATGCGCTCCACCGTCTGGCGTGGCGAAAGGGAGCTGAACGGGTCCTGAAACACGACTTGCAGATTCGAGCGCAGCACGGTCTTTTCGCGTCCGCGAAAATCGCCGAGCGCCCTGCCCTGAAACTGCACGCTTCCGTGCGAGATGCGCTGCAAGCCGAGCAGCGCCATCGCGAGCGTCGATTTCCCGGAGCCGGATTCCCCGACGATGCCGAGCGTTTCGCCCTGCCGCACGGAGAGCGTCACGTCGTCGACGGCCCGGAAGCGACCGCGCCGGAACCATCCCTGAAAGCCCGGGAGCCGCGTCGGATAGTCGACGCGCACGTCTTTGGCATCGAGCAGCACGGGCGCGATCGGCAGCACCGGCAGCACGCGCCGCTCCGGACGGCTGTTCAGCAGGCGCTCTGTGTACGGGTGCTGCGGCGACTCGAAAATCGTATCGACCGCGCCGCTTTCGACTAGAACGCCCTTTTCCATCACCGCCACGCGCTCTGCGAAACGCCGCACAAGATTCAGATCATGCGTGATGAGCAGCACGGCCATGCCACGCTTCTCGGCCTCGTCGCGTTGCAGTTCCAGCAGCAGTTCGACGATCTGCGCGCGAATGGTCACGTCGAGCGCGGTCGTCGGCTCGTCGGCGAGCAGAAGACGCGGGCGGCACGCGAGCGCCATCGCGATCATCACGCGCTGGCGCTGGCCGCCCGAAAGCTGATGCGGATAACTGTCGACGCGCCGCTCCGGTTCCGTGATGCCCGTGCGCGCCAGCAGCGCGATGGCGCGCTCGCGGGCCTGTCGCGCGGTCGCGCCGTCGTGAAGCTGAATCGTCTCGCCGATCTGATCGCCGACCGTATACAGCGGATTGAGCGCGGTCATCGGCTCCTGAAAGATCATCGCGATGTCCGAGCCGCGCAGGCCACGCATCTCGCGTTCGCTTTTCGCGAGCAGATCCTCACCGGCGAAGCGGATGGCGCCCGTCATCTCGGCGTCGCGCACGAGACGCAGCACCGACAACGCGGTCACGCTCTTGCCCGAGCCGGACTCGCCGACGAGCGCGACGCGTTCGCCCGCGCGGACGTCGAGACTCACGCCGTCGACGGCGAGCGTGTCGCCGAAACGCACGCGCAGATTGTCGATCGACAAGAGCGGCGCGCTCATTGACCGCCTCCGGCCTTCACCGCATCCGCGATGCGCGTGTCGAGCGCATTGCGCAGCGCGTCGCCCATGAAGGTGAGCAGAAGCAGCGTCGCGACGAGCACGCCGAAGGTCGAGACCGAAATCCACCACGCGTCGAGATTGGCCTTGCCCTGCGCGAGCAGTTCGCCGAGCGACGGCGTCGGCGGCGGCACGCCGAGCCCGAGAAAGTCGAGACTCGTGAGCGCGAGAATCGCCCCGCTCATGCGAAACGGCAGGAACGTGATGACGGGCGTCAGGCTATTGGGCAGCACATGCCGCCAGATGATCTGCCAGTTGGACAAGCCCATCGCGCGGGCGGCGCGCACGTAGTCCTGCGTGCGGTTGCGCAGAAACTCCGCGCGCACGTAATCCGACAGGCCGATCCAGCCGAATAGCGACAGCAGCACGATCAGCAGGATCAGGCTCGGCTCGAAGATCGACGCGAAGATGATGAGCAGATAAAGCTCCGGCAACGCGCTCCAGATTTCGATGAGCCGCTGCCCGGTCATGTCGATGCGTCCGCCGAAATAGCCTTGCACCGCGCCCGCGACCACGCCGAGCGCGGTGCCGATGGCCGTCAGCACGAGCGCGAACAGCACCGACACGCGAAAGCCGTAGAGAAGCCGCGCGAACACGTCGCGGCCGCGGTCGTCCGTGCCGAGCCAGTTTTCGCGCGACGGCGGCGCCGGGTTCGAGCCCTTCGAAAAGTAATTGAGCGTGTCGTAGTAATAGTGATTCGGCGGATAGATCGCGAAGTTGCCCGGCGCGTTGAAGCGGTCGCGCACGAACGGATCGAGATAATCCGCGGGCGTCGGGAAGTCGCCGCCGAAGGTCGTCTCCGCGTAATTCTTCACGAGCGGAAAGTAGAACTGCCCCTGATAGCGCACGACGAGCGGCTTGTCGTTCGACCACAGCGGCCCCGCGAGGCTGATGACGAACGCCGCGACGAATACGACGAGGCTCCAGTACCCCAGCCGGTTGCGTTTGAAACGCTGCCACACGCGCCGCCCGGGCGTCATCGAGACTTCCGGGCGCAGCGGCTGGCCGTCTGTTGCGGTCGCGGCGCGGCGCGACGATGCGGCTCGGTTCAAGTCAACGCTCCAGTTGCTCGAATTGAATGCGCGGATCGACCCATACGTAGCAAAGGTCGGAGATGAGCTTCGTCGCGAGGCCGATCAGCGTGAAGAGATACAGCGTGCCGAGCACGACGGGATAATCGCGCCGCACGACCGATTCGTACGAAAGCAGCCCGAGGCCGTCGAGCGAAAAGAGCGTCTCGATCAGCAAGCTGCCCGTGAAGAACGCGCCGATGAACGCCGCCGGAAAGCCGACGATCAGCGGCAAAAGCGCATTGCGGAACACGTGCTTCCACAGCACGCGCCGCTCGCTCAGGCCCTTCGCGCGCGCGGTGAGCACGTATTGCTTGCGGATCTCGTCGAGAAACGCGTTCTTCGTCAGCATCGTGATGATGGCGAAGCTCCCGACCACCGACGCCACCACGGGCAACGTAATGTGCCAGAGATAATCCAGAATCTTGCCGCCGAGCGAGAGCGTCGCCCAGTTATCCGAAGTCAGGTTGCGCAACGGGAAGAGTTGCCAGAACGTTCCCCCGCCGAACAGCACGAGCAGCAGCACGCCGAGCACGAAGCCGGGAATAGCAAAGCCGATCAGGACGATGAGACTCGTCGCGACATCGAACTTCGAGCCGTTCTTCACGGCCTTCGCGATGCCGAGCGGCACCGATATCAGATACGTGATGAAGAACGTCCATAAGCCGATGCTGATCGACACTGGCAGCTTCGACACGATGAGCGACCAGACGCTCTGATGCCGGAAGTAGCTCTCGCCGAGATCGAAGCGCGCGAACTTGCCGAGCATCAGGAGATAACGCTGGAGCGGCGGCTTGTCGAAGCCATAGAGCGCCTTGAGTTGCGCGATCTGCTGCGCATCGACGCCGGTGTGGGAACGCATGCCGAACGCCGCGCCGCCTTCCGCGTTGCCACGCCGCAGGTCGTGAACGGCCTGCTCCACCGGACCGCCCGGCACGAACTGGATCACGACGAAGGTCAGCGTGAGCACGCCGACGAGCGTCGGGATCATCAACAGAATGCGTTTGAGGATGTAGCTCCACATCGCGTCGTCCTTATTTAGATACCGCCGCGGGCTTCTGCCACCACGTCGAAAGCACCCATTCGTCTGCGACGTAATAGAGCGGCAACGTCGACGGATAGCCGAGCGTGTTGCGGTACGCGACCCGATGCGTCGCCGAGTACCAGTGCGGGATCACGTAGTAGCCGTTCATCAGCACGCGGTCGAGCGCGTGCGTGGCGTCCACGAGCTGGTCGCGCGTCTGCGCGGACACGACCTTGCGCAAAATCGCGTCGATGGCCGGCGACTTCACGCCCGCGAGGTTGTCCGAGCCCTGCTCGTCCGCGTACTTGCTACCGAAGCGCGACACCTGCTCGGTGCCGGGCACCTGCACGTCGGGCAGGCGCACGCTCGTCATGTCGAAGTCGAACGCATCGAGGCGCTTCTGGATCAGCGCGTAATCGACGGTGCGAAAGTTCATCGTGATGCCGAGCTTCTGCAGGTTGCGCCCGAACGCGGCCGCGACCGGCTCCATCGACGCGCCGCCGCCCGTGTCGTCGAGTATCTCGAACACGAACGGCTGGCCCTTCGCATTGCGCAGCGCGCCGTCGCGATACGTCCAGCCGGCTTGCGCCAGCAACTCGCGCGCCTTGATGAGATTCGCGCGCAGCGAGCCGGGCGGATCGGTGTCGGGCTGCTTCGGCATCTCGCCGAAGACCGCGGGATCAAGCTCGTTGCGCAGCGGATTGAGAATCGCGAGCTCGCCTTCGCTCGGCATGCCTTTCGCCTGCAAGTCCGTGTTGACGAAGAAGCTGTCCGTGCGCTTGTACTGGTTGAAGAACAGTTGCCGGTTGAGCCACTCGAAGTCGAGCGCGAGATCGAGCGCCTGCCGCACGCGCACGTCCTTGAAAAGCGGCCGGCGCAGGTTCATGAAGAAGCCCTGCATGCCGGTGCCGTTGTGATGCGGAAACTCGCGCTTGATGAGCTCGCCGCTGTCGAAGCGCTTGCCGATATCGCGCCGTACCCAGCTTCGCGCGACGTTCTCGACGAGCACGTCGTACTCGCCGGCCTTGAACGCTTCGAGCCGCGCAGTGGCGTCCGAATACAGCTTGTAGTCGATGCGCGCGAAGTTGTGCGTGCCGACGCGTACCGGCAGCGACGCGCCCCAGTAGTGCGGATCGCGCTTGTAGGTGATCGTGCGGCCGTTGTCGAACGAATCGATCCGGTAATCGCCGCTCGCAATCGGCTTTTCGAACGCGAGCTGATCGAATGGAATGCGCGTGCCGTCGGGCCGCATGCCCCATTTGCGCGAGAACACTGGAATGCCGCCCGCGAGCAGCGGCATTTCGCGCGTCGCCACCTTGTATTCGAAGCGGATCGTCAGCCGATCGACGACGACCGCGCGCGCAATCTGCCCGAAGTACACCGAAAATTGCGGCGCGGCCTTCGGACTCTTCAGCGTCTCGAAGGAGAACTTGACGTCCTCGGCCGTGACCGGATCGCCGTTATTGAAGCGCGCTTTCGGGTTGATGTGGAAGGTGGTCGAAAGACCGTCCGGCGCCACGTCGATATTGTCCGCGAGCAGGCAATAGGCGCTCGCCACTTCGTCCGAGCTTCCTGTCGTCAGGCTTTCGAACATGAGCCCGAGGCCCGGCGCGGGATTGCCCCGCAGCGTGAACGGATTGAACTTGTCGAAGCTCGTCAGGCGGCTCGGATTGGCGAGCACCAGCGTGCCGTCGCGCGGCGCGTCGGGATTCACGTAGTCGAAGTGCTTGAAGTCCGGCGGATACTTCGGCTCGCCGTACTGCGCGTAGGCGTGCGCGGCGAACGCCGGACTGCCTGCCATGAAGGCAATGCACGCGGCAAGCATGAGCGCGAAGCGCTTGCCCCGCGCGGGCGGTGATGCGAACGGCAGGCGGGACGTCGACAGCCCGGTCATAGGCTCCTTGCGAGATGAGTGAATGGCCCGGCGCTCACGAAACGCGAGACGCAAGGCCCGAGCGAGCGGCCGGACGGCTCTGGCGATGTGAGAGAATTCTACCCAATCAAAACGCCATGCGGTTTGGCGCACGGAAGGCGTCTCTCCCGATGCCCTTTCGTCCCGCCGAACCGATGCGCGCCGCACCCGACGCGAAGGCCCGCAATCGAGACGCCTTGCGAGCCTCGCGTGACATTGACATTCAAGGAGCATTCATGGGCTTTCTCGCTGGAAAACGAATTCTGCTGACCGGCTTGCTGTCGAACCGCTCGATCGCTTACGGCATTGCGGAGGCCTGCAAGCGCGAGGGCGCGGAACTGGCGTTCACGTATGTCGGCGAGCGCTTCAAGGACCGCATCACCGAATTTGCGACCGAATTCGGCAGTGACATGATCTACCCGTGCGATGTGAGCAGCGACGCCGACATCGAAGCGCTCTTCTCCTCGCTCAAGGAACGCTGGGATACGCTCGACGGCCTCGTGCATTCCATCGGCTTCGCGCCGCGCGAGGCGATTGCCGGCGACTTCCTCGAAGGCATGACGCGCGAGAACTTCCGCATCGCGCACGACATCTCCGCGTACAGCTTCCCGGCGCTCGCCAAGGCCGCGCATTCCATGCTCTCGGACAGCGCATCGCTGCTCACGCTCAGCTACCTCGGCGCGGAACGTGCGATTCCGAACTACAACACGATGGGTCTCGCGAAGGCGTCGCTGGAAGCGAGCGTGCGTTATCTCGCGGCATCGCTCGGCCAGAAGGGCGTGCGCGTGAACGGCATCTCGGCCGGCCCCATCAAGACGCTCGCGGCGAGCGGCATCAAGGGCTTCGGCAAGATTCTCGATTTCGTGGAAGACAACGCGCCGCTCAAGCGCAACGTGACGATCGAACAGGTCGGCAATGTGGCCGCGTTCCTGCTGTCGGATCTGGCGGGCGGCGTGAGCGCGGAAATCGTGCATGTCGATGCCGGTTTCCACGCGGTCGTCGGCGGCATGGCGGGCATCGGCGAGTAAGCGCTTTCGCGGCATCGCTTCGAATAGGGGGCTGTTCCTTCGCGGAACGGCCCCTTTGTCGTTCGGCGGCGGTCGAGCGAGATCAACGGTGGCCGTGACCGTGGCCGTTCCCATGGCCGTGATCGTGGCCGTTGCCGTGTCTGTGCTCGTATCCACCATGGCCGTAGCCGTGATAGCGATTCCAGTCGCCGCGGCTCCAGTAGCGTCGTCCGTCCCAGTACCGGTTGCCGTGCCAGCCGATCACTACCGGCGGCGCGTACATCGGCGCGGGCTGGTAGATGACCGGCGGCGGTGGCGGCGCGTAGACAGGCGTCGGCGCGACATACACCGGCGCAGGGACGCCGATATTCACGCCGACGTGCACATCCGCCGCTTGCGCGGAACTGCCCGCTGCCCATGCCGCGATGCTCAGCGCGGCGGCGAGCAAATGCCTCGTACGTTTCATGGCTCTGATCCTCGTTTTCTCGTTGTTGGCTTGCCACGAAATATAACGGAATGCTTTCAGCCGTATATTTCCGGTTTGTAAGTTCGTGCGCCTTTTCGACGTTAAGTAAGAGGAAAGCTTACGTTTAGTTACACCGGAGCCGCAAAACAAAAAGCCACCCGCGTTCGTGCGGGTGGCTTTCTGAGAAGGAAGCTATCGAGCGAATACGCGGCTCAATGCCAGCCGTGACGCCCGTGGTCACCGTGACCGTGCTCCTCGTGGCCATAGCCGTGGCCGTGTCCGTGATACCGATACCAGTCGTCGCGATCCCAGTAGCGACGGCCGTCCCAGTACCGGTCGCCGTGCCAGCCGATCACGACGGCTGGCTGCGCATAGACCGGCGGCGGCGGCGCGTACACGACGGGCGGCGGAGGCGGCGCATACACCGGCGCCGGCGCGACGTAGACCGGCGCGGGCACCCCGATGTTCACGCCCACCGACACTCCCGCCATTGCCGCGCCCGACACCGTCAAGCCGCCGAGCACGAGCGCGTACGCCACGGAAGCCTTCGAAACCTTGTTCATGTGAAGCCCACCTCGATGGGATGTTTGTTGTGTTGAATCGACTATATCGAACGATTTGCCAGACAGTTGTTCGAGTTCGTAACCTCTCGTTACCAGCCGGTCGCCGCTTCTGCCGGGCGAGATCCTGACGAGCAGCCAAGCCCTGCCGCTTCCGGCGTCCTCGCTAAAAACAAACGGCGGCCCAAGCAGGGCCGCCGCGATAGTACCGCATGTCATACCAATCAGTTGGGCAGTTCCTGGCCCTTCGTTTCCGGCGCGAACGGAATGACCGCGAGGCCGATCAGGAACGCAATGCCCGTGAGCGCGATCGGCACGCCGAGCGTCTTCATGTTCAGCACCATCGCGCCGATGCCGAAGTTCACGATCGCGCCGAAGAAACGCCCGATCGACGTGCAGAACGCGAACGCCGTCGCGCGCACACGGGTTTCGAACTGCTCGGGGAGCCAGAGGCTGAAGAGCGCGAAGTTTCCGCCGAAGAAGCCGAGCACGAACAGAAGCGCGATGAACGGCACGAGCCCGTTGTTCAGATAGAACGCCCAGCCGAACGACAGCGCGATGGACGCCGCCATGCCGACGAAGTACACCGCGAGCGTCTTGCGGCGGCCGATGCGCTCGGCCATCGGCGGCAGCGCGAGACAGCCGATGATCGTGCCGATGGACAAGAGCCCCGTCGCGATCGACGCCATGCGCGCGGCTTCGGGCTTGCTCATGCCAGCGCGCGTCGCGAGCTGGATGACCGCCGACGGTTCATACACCGCGCCGGCCCACAGCCCGATGATCGCCACCGTGAGCAGCACGGCCGCGACGATGGTGCGCTTGCGATACTGCGCCGAGAAAATGGCGCGCAGCGGACTCTGATGCTTGACCGCGGGCGCCGCCGTGGCTTCGGCGCGCTCCCACTTGTCGGTTTCCTTGACGCGCGTCAGCACGAGAATCGACACGACGACCGGAAACAACCCGACGAGAAACATCGCGCGCCAGCCGAACGCGGCGCCGATGGTGTAATTCAGCGCCGCCGCGAGGAAGAAGCCCGCGTAGTAGCCGGTTTGCAGATAGCCCGCGCCCATTTTGCGGCGGTCTTCCGGCCACGCCTCCGCGACGTACGTCCCGGCCAGCGCCCACTCCCCGCCTATGCCCACGCCCGCGAAGAAGCGATAGATGCCGAGCGCCCAGACCGTGTGCGCGGTGGCAGCCAGCCCGGTGAAGATGGCGAATGTGAAGATGGTCGCCGCGAGCACCTTCGTGCGCCCGAAGCGGTCCGCGAGCGGCCCCCAGATGAACGACAGTCCCCACCCGACCAGAAACAGCGCGAAAAGAATCGATCCGGCGAGACCGACGTTCGCGGGCGTCGCGGCGTAGCCGGAGCGCGGCAGCAGTTCGGTCAGCGCCGGCGCGAGCACGAGCGCGTAGATGAACGAGTCCATCCCGTCGAGCGTCCAGCCCGCCCATGCGCCCCAGAAGCCGGTGATTTGCGAACGGTTGAGCGGTGTCCTCGTGGCGCGCGTGGCGCTGATCGGTCGATCTAGCGTGCTAGGCATGGCGTGTCTCTCCTTTCTCTGCGGGTCGGCAACTGACGGGAAATTCGACGCGCGTGTTATTGGTTCGAGTGTCGGCGTCTAGGGAAAGCACCGGGGGTTCCGTGTGCGGTTTTATATATAATATTTGAACAACAGGACGCGACAACTCCGCACTTTCACCTAGCAGCCATGTCGACAAATCTCTCTTCACAAGCGGCTTCGTTTCGCGACGCGCAGTTCGAGCCGCGCCAGAGCACGTCGCGCTTCATCGCGGATGCGTTGCGCGCCGCCATCGTCGAAGGCTCGCTCACGCCCGGCGAGCCGCTGCGTCAGGATGCGATCGCCCGGCAGTTCTCGGTGAGCGCGATACCCGTGCGCGAAGCCTTCCGGCAACTGGAAAGCGAAGGCTGGGTAAAGATCGAGCCGAATCGCGGCGCCGCCGTCAGCCCGCAATCGGCGGACGAAGCGCGCGAGATCTACGAGATCCGCGCATCGCTCGAAAGTCTCGCCATCGGCATCGCCATCGCGCACCACACGCCGGAAACGCTCGAGGAATGCAAACGCCTGCTCGAAGCCGCCGAGAACGAGCCGGACCCCGCGCTCTATGTCATGCGCAACGAGCAGTTCCATACGAGCCTGTACGCGCCGGCGAATCGCCCGCATCTCATGGAACTGATCGGCCAGATGCACCGGCGCGGCGAGCGGTATCTGCGCCTGAAACTCGGCTTGCCGATCCACAAGGATTCGTCCGATGCCGAGCACCGCGCGATCTTCGATGCGCTCGCCGCACGCGACATCGAAGCGGCGCAGACGCTCGTCGCACGCCACTTGCTCGCGACGGGCGAGCTGATCCACCGCTTTCTCGCCGATGCGCAGGCGCTCGCTGCATCGAAAGAGGTGAAAAACAAGCGCCGCGCGCGCTCTTCCGCCGCTCAATCCTCACGAACGTCTTCCCGACAGGCCGACCGATGAATTCGTCCCCTTCCGCCGATGCCCTCACGCCATCCCGAAGCTGGAACACGCGCGCCCAGGAAAAAGCGCGCCGCCTCAAGCTGATCGAGCCGTGGCTCGACGGTCCCGTGCTCGACACCGAACGCATCGTGGACGCGCTGCATGCGCTAATCGTCACGGGCGACCGCGTCGCGCTCGAAGGGAACAACCAGAAGCAGGCGGATTTTCTGTCGCGCGCCTTTGCTCGGCTCGATCCCGAGCGCGTGCACGACGTGCATCTGCTGATTTCGAGCATCAGCCGGCCGGAGCATCTGACGCTCTTCGAACAGGGCATCGCGCGCAAGGTCGATTTCGCCTATGCCGGTCCGCAGAGCCTGCGCGTCGCGCAACTGCTGGAAGACGGGCTGCTCGAAATCGGCGCGATTTATACGTACATCGAACTGTACGCGCGCATGTTTATCGATCTGACGCCGAACGTCGCGCTTGTCTGCGCGGAAAAGGCGGACCGCCACGGCAATCTGTACACCGGCGCGAACACCGAGGACACGCCGACCATCGTGGAAGCGGCGGCGTTCCGGCATGGCATCGTGATCGCGCAGGTCAACGAGATCGTCGATGAACTGCCGCGCGTCGATATTCCCGGCTCGTGGGTCGATGTGATCGTGAAGGCGGACCGGCCGTTCGCCGTCGAGCCGCTTTTCACGCGCGATCCGCGGCACATCGGCGAACTGCAGATTCTCATGGCGATGATGACGATTCGCGGCATCTACGCACGCTACGGCGTCGCGTCGCTGAACCACGGCATCGGCTTCGACACGGCGGCGATCGAACTGCTTCTGCCGACGTACGGCGAATCGCTCGGGCTCAAGGGCAAGGTCTGCACGCACTGGGCGCTCAATCCGCATCCGACGCTCGTTCCCGCCATCGAAAGCGGCTGGGTCGAAAGCGTGCACTGCTTCGGCAGCGAAGTGGGCATGGAGAAGTACATCGCGGCGCGCCCGGACGTGTTCTTTACCGGACGCGACGGCAGCCTGCGCTCGAATCGCGTGTTCTGTCAGCTTGCCGGACAGTACGGCGTCGATCTGTTCATCGGCTCGACCTTGCAGATGGACGCGGACGCGAATTCGTCGACCGTCACGCTCGGGCGGCTCGCGGGCTTCGGCGGCGCGCCGAACATGGGCCACGATCCGCGCGGCCGCCGCCATTCGAGCGAAGCGTGGCTCAAGCTGCTGAAGAACGACGGCCCGAATCCGGCCATCGCGCGGGGACACAAGCTCGTCGTGCAGACCGCCGAGACGTACAAGAAAGGCGGCGAACCGACCATCGTGGATGCGCTGGACGCGATTGCCGTCGGAGAAAAAAGCCGCATGCCGATCGCGCCCGTGATGATCTACGGCGACGACGTCACGCACGTGGTGACCGAAGAAGGCATCGCGTATCTGCACGCGGCCGAAGGCATCGACGAACGGCGCGCGGCGCTCGCCGCCGTCGCGGGCGTGACGCCGATCGGCATGCGCGCCGATGCGAACAAGACGGCCGAACTCCGGCGACGCGGCATCGTCGCGTTCCCGGAAGACCTCGGCGTGCGGCGCGGCGACGCGAAACGCTCGCTGCTCGCCGCGCGCAGCATCGACGATCTCGTCGCGTGGTCGGGCGGTCTGTATGCGCCGCCCGCGCGCTTCAGAAGCTGGTGAGCGCGATGAACGCCGCGCTTCCCCTTCTTCGCGATGACGCTTGCCGGAGCGCGCGCGCCGCGTCCGCGCCTGCGATCGCCGCGCTCGCCGTCGATGCGTTGATCGCCGAGGCGCGTCTCACGCCGAAGCCTGCGCTCGTCGACGAACGCGGCAGCGGCGCGCATCGCGATCTCGACCTCGACACGATGCTGCGCTCGGCGCGCGCGCTGCATCCGACGTTTCTGGCGATCGCGCGGGCCGCGTCGGGTGTGCCGCCGTCGCAGGCATTGCGCGAACGGCTCGCGCGCATCGGCCGCGAAGGCGAAGCCGCGATGCTGCGCGCGACCGGCGGCAGCAACGCGCATCGCGGCGCGATCTGGATCGTCGGCTTGCTATGCGCCGGCGCCGCGATGCACGCGCCCGCCGACAGCGAAGCGATCTGCGCATCCGCCGCGAGCATCGCGCGATACGACGACCGCTTCGCGCCCGCGTGGGCGCAGGCGAGCCACGGTGCGCGAGTCACGGCGCGCTTTCGCGTCGCGGGCGCGCGCGGCGAAGCACGCGAGGGCTTTCCGCATGCGTTGCGAATCGGCTTGCCGGCGCTCGCCGATGCGCGCCGCCGCGGCCTCACCGACACGTACGCGCGGCTCGACGCGCTCGTCGCCATCATGGCTTCGCTCGACGATACGTGCCTCTTGCATCGCGGCGGCATGAAGGCGCTCGCCGTCGCGAAAGACGGCGCGTGGCGCGTGATCGAGCACGGCGGAATGGCGCATGCAGCGGGACGCGCGGCGCTCGCGCGGCTCGACGGTGACTTGCTGGCGCTCAATGCATCGCCGGGCGGCGCGGCCGACCTGCTCGCCGCCACGCTCTTTCTCGACAGCCTCGGGCAATCGTCCTGAGACGCAACCAGAGGAACGAAGATGGAAAACATGCGATACGAATATCCCGCCAAACGGCCCGTCACGCGCCGCGCGCACGTGGGCGTGGTCGGATCGGGCGATCTCGAAGTGCTGCTCACGCCGTCGCAGACGGCCAACGCGGAAGTCGTGATCCGCACGAGCGTCGACGGCTACGAGCACGTCTGGAAAAGCGTGCTCGACCGCTTTTTCCAACGCTACGACGGCGCCGCGAAATTCGAGCTCAACGACTTCGGCGCGACGCCCGGCGTCGTGATGCTGCGCCTTTCGGAAGCGGCCGAAGCCAGCGACGCGCAGGAAAGCGGAGAGGCGCGATGAACGCACACGACACGTTTCTCGCACGGCACAGCTTCATCGAAATGACGGCGCGCGAGCGCGCCCGGGCCTTGCTCGATGCGGGCACGTACCGCGAACTGCTCGGCCCGTTCGACCGGCTCGAATCGCCGTGGCTCGCGATGCAGAACATCGTCTGCCAGTCCGACGACGGCGCGGTGATCGCGCGCGGCACGCTCGGCGGCGAGCCTGCCGTCATCGCGGCGATCGAGCCGGCGTTTCAGGGCGGCAGCATCGGCGAAGTGTCGGGCGCGAAGATCGCGGCGGCGCTGGAACTCGCGCTTGGCGAATTCGAAGTGGGCCGCGCGATTCGTCCGGTCATCCTCTTCGAGACGGGCGGCGTGCGCTTGCAGGAGGCGAACCTCGGCCTCGCGGCGATCGCGGAGATTCAGGCGGCTATCGTCGCGCTGCGGCGGCATGCGCCGGTGGTCGGCGTGATCGGCGGGATGGTCGGCTGCTTCGGCGGCATGTCGCTCGCTGCGGCCTTGTGCACGGAACTCGTGATGACGCGGCAGGCGCGCCTCGGCATGAACGGGCCGGAAGTGATCGAGCAGGAAGCGGGCATCGAGGAACTCGACGCGGGTGATCGCCGGCTCATCTGGTCGATGATCGGCGGCGAGGAACGCGTGGCGGTCGGCCTGGCGGATACGCTCGTCGAAGACGATACGGCGCAGGTTCGCGACGCGGTGCTTGCTGCGTTCGCGCGCGGGGTGCCGGCGCGGCATCGCAGCGAGGACGTGGACGGGTTCATCGAACGCCTTGGGCGCGTGAATCCCGACGCGATCGATCCCGACACGCTGCGCGCGCTGTGGAACCACACTGGAGGATCGCAACGATGAGCACGATCAACGCCATGACTTCGCGCGGCGCGTGCTGGCTGGATGCGCTGACGTCGACGCCTGCAGAAGCCGAGAGTGGCCCGGTCCGCGCGCGCGACGGCGAACTGGATGGCGCGGCGGCGCGCTTCATCGCCGTGGTGCCCGACCCGCACAACCGCTTCCCGCGCGCGACCGACAACGTGGTCGGGCTCGAACAGGGCTGGCTGCTCGCCCGCGCGGTGCGCGAGGTGATCGACGCCGACCGCGACGCCCAGTCGAAGCGGCCCATCGTCGCCATCGTCGATGTGAAGAGCCAGGCATACGGACGGCGCGAGGAGTTGCTCGGCATCCATCTCGCGTGCGCCGCCGCGGTGGATGCCTACGCAAGCGCGCGGCTCGCCGGGCATCCGGTGATCGCGCTGATCGTCGGGCCGGCGATGTCGGGCGCGTATCTCGCGCATGGCTATCAGGCGAACCGGATCGTCGCTCTCGATGCGTCGGGCACGGCGGTGCACGCCATGGGCAAGGAAGCGGCGGCGCGCGTCACGCGGCGCAGCGTCGAGAGCCTCGATACGCTCGGCGATACCGTCTTGCCGATGTCGTACAAGATGAGCGCGTATGCGAAGCTCGGGTTGCTGCACGAATTGATCGAAGGCGTGAATGCCGATGCGCCTTCGCAGGCGGATATTGAGCGCGTGAAGGCATCGCTGGCTGCGGCGGTTGTAGATGCGCGTGGCGGTCCGCGCGATTTGTCGAACCGGCTGACGTCGGCGGACGCGAAGCGCACGCGGGCGGCGTCGGTGGAAGTGCGGCGGCGGATGCGTGAGCAGTGGGAGGGGTGATGCCGCAGGAGTTGGGGCGTTTGATGCGTTCTGACCGTTGGGCGCATTCGGCGTGTTCCGCTCTTTGGGCGTTCTCGGCGCGGTCGGTGCTTGTGGTGCATTGCACGCGTTCGGCACGTCCATGCGTTCCAGTGCGGCAATCGCGGCGCGTTCCGCACGCTCGCGCCGTCCGAGCGACAGCTTCTCTACGCACGGGACGCCTTCGGCGCATCGAGTGCGATACGCGGCTCACGCACGGCGCGGGACTTCCCGCGCGCGCTGCGCCGCTGGGTTTGCATCGCGTGTGCGGATGGAGCAATCGCTCGGACCTATGCTTTTCTGCGCGTCAATGGAAGCACCTTGCCCGCACCGCGCGATGTCGCGATTGTGCGCAGACTGGTCAGCCCAACTCCTCGAACGCGATCAACGATGCGCCGCCAACGGCTCCCCCCAGGTCAACAGCCGCACCTCTCGCAAGCCCGTCTCTCGCTTAGGCCTGCCACGCCGCCCAACAATCGAATAGGACGTTGACCGCGTGATGACCCTCCTGCCGCCCGAACCGCGCCCGCACGACTTGCTCGCATTGTCCCCGGCAGCCCCGCCGTTTGCCGACGCTCCCGCGTGGGTCGAAGCATCGCTCGCGCGCGCGCCATTCGTCGTCGTGCGACGCGCGCCGCGCATCGGTAGCGCCATCGCCGTCGGCGTACGCGGGACGGCGCGCAGCGAGCGATTCGGCACGTGGGTCGAGGCGCGTGACATCGAGTGCGTGCTGACGCCCGAAGCATTGCGGCTGCGCGAGCCCGCCGCATCGCGAAGGGACATGCCGGCCTTCGCGCTGCTGCGCGCCGTCGCGCCGATCTTCGACGCTGCCGGCCTCGCCTGGGGTCCGGCGGGAAGCACGGGCTTCGAACTGGCGAGCGCCCAGCCGACGGTCACGCCCACCAGCGATCTAGACGTGATCGTGCGAGCGCCCGAGCCGCTCTCGCGCGCCGATGCGTCGCATCTCTTGGATGCGCTCTCGCACGAAGCGCGCTGCGTCGGTACGCGCGTCGACGTGCAAATCGAAACGACGGACGCCGCGTTCTCGCTCGCCGAATACGCCCGGCAAAACGTCCGTGTGCTGCTCCGTCAAGCGGACGGCCCGCGCCTCGCCGCCGATCCGTGGGCCGTGCCGTGATCGCCTATCTCTTCCCGGGACAAGGCGCGCAGACGGCGGGCTTCCTGCATCGCCTCGGTGGCGAGAAGCCGCATCCGGCTATCGCGCGAACGCTCGCGGAGGCGTCGGCCATTCTCGCCGAAGACGTGCTCTCGCTCGATGACGCGAATGCGCTCGCATCGACCGTCGCGGTGCAGATCGCGCTGACGGTGGCGGGCGTGGCGGCCACGCGGGCGCTCGCCGAAGAAGGCATCGAACCGCACGCCGTCGCGGGCTTGTCCGTGGGCGCTTATGGCGCGGCCGTCGCCTGCGGCGCGATCGCGTTCGACGACGCGCTGCGGCTCGTGCGCCTGCGCGCCACGCTGATGCAGGACGCGTATCCGCGCGGCTACGGCATGCTCGCGATACTCGGCCTGAACGAACGCGAGGTCGCGAGCGTCATCGAGAAGGTTCGCGAGGAGGCGCGCGCCGATGCCTACATCGGCAATCTCAATGCGCCGCGGCAAATCGTCGTATCGGGCAGCGATCAAGCGCTCGACGCCGTGCGCGAAGCCGCCCTCGCACGCGGCGCGCGGAAGGCGGAGCGGCTTGCGGTGAGCGTGCCGTCGCATTGCGTGCTGCTCGACGACGCGGCCGTCCGCCTCGCCGAAGCAGCCGACAAGGTGCGCTTCGTCGCGCCGCGGATCGCGTATGTCGGCAATCGCGGCGCGCGCGCCCTCGTGCGTGCCGATGCGATCCGCGAAGACCTCGCGACCAACCTGCGTTATCCGGTGCGCTGGCACGATTCGACGATCGCACTCGCCGAGCGCGGCGCGAACGTGTTCGTCGAAATGCCGCCCGGCCGCATGCTCACCCAGCTGCTCGCGGAAGCCCTGCCCGACGCGCCGGGAATCGCGATGGACGCGTCGCCGGTAGCATCGATTGCGGCGCGCGTGCGCGCGGCATGCCGCCGCGCGGATGAATGACTCAGCGCGATGCGTCAGGGTTTCGTCATCGAACCGTCAGCAAAATAGGAATTTTCGGATAGCTTACGACGCGCTCGCCCGTGAGCATTGCGCTCCATCCGTGAATCATCGCGGATCGACCACAACAACTCATAAGGCAGACCATGAAACACGTTCGCATTGCACTCGCAGCCTCCGCGGCATCCGCAGCCTTCGCGCTCGCTTCCTGTGGCAACGTCGCCAACCTGAGCCCGGACACGCTGCTGCAATCCGGCCAGATGGCCACGCAAGCCTTCACGCTCAGCGACGCCGACGTGCGCCAGCTCTCCGACAAGTCGTGCGCGGAGATGGATGCGCAAAGCAAGATCGCGCCGGCGTCCAGCGCGTACACGCAGCGCCTGAACCGCATCGCGAAGCAGCTCGGCGACAACATCAACGGCGTGCCGGTGAACTACAAGGTGTACATCACGAAAGATGTCAATGCATGGGCGATGGCCAACGGCTGCGTGCGCGTCTATAGCGGCCTGATGGACATGATGAACGACGACGAAGTGCGCGGCGTGGTCGGCCATGAGATGGGCCACGTGGCGCTCGGCCACACGAAGAAGGCGATGCAGGTGGCCTACGCGACGTCGGCGGCGCGCTCGGTGGCGTCGTCGGCGGGCGGCGTGGTCGGCAGCCTGTCGGCATCGCAGCTCGGCGATCTCTCGGAGAAGTTCGTCAACGCGCAGTTCTCGCAGTCGCAGGAAAGCGCCGCCGACGATTATTCGTTCGATATGCAGAAGAAGAAGGGCTACAGCCCGGCGGGGCTCGTCACCGCGTTCCAGAAGCTCGCGGCGCTGGATGGCGGGAAGTCGAGCATGCTGAGTTCGCACCCGTCGTCGCCGTCGCGCGCGAAGCATATCGAGGAGAGGCTTGCGGCGAAGTCAGGCTTGTTTTGACTCGCTCGAGCGGAAACACATTCGCTCGAGTTACTGAGTGATGAGCGCGCGGTGCCTTAGTCACGAACAGCGCTTGACAATGGCACCCCACGAACCGGCTCCACACCAGTCCGCTGCGGGCAAGAGCCGGCAGCAATCCGAGGAGCTTAGAAGGAGCGATCTCGCCTGATGAGACGCCGTCTGGGCTGCGCACCGATAGCTGCCATTCTTGGGGGTCAAGCCGGCCAGCAATTTCGCCCTTCGGCCCATCTGGGAACGTAACGGCAGTGCAGCCGGAAAACGGCTTCAGCACTTGAAGCGTCGGGCCTTTGCGAGTACGGGGTGCTGCGCAGCGACTTAATCGCTCAATTCCAGATACCAGATAACCGCGCCCGTTCTGCTGCGCTCCGGTCCAGGCATCGGCTCGCCTATATACGCGACACGTCGCCCCTTATGCGTCATTTTGCCCGTGGCGATGATAGAGAAGGTGCCGCCGCACTTCGGGCACTCGGTCAGGTGTTGATCGAGGGCAACGGGAATGCCTGAATGCTTGAAATCGGTTGCTGCTTCGATGACTACGCCGCCGTGATTCGTCTTGTCGCCAAGGCGCGCCGCCTCGCGGCCAGATGCATCTCTCATCCTTTGTTGTCCTTATTGCTTGCAAAGATGGAAATGCGGGTTATTGCAACGCACGTGCTAGGCCGTCGCTATAGGAATAGCCTTAAAATGAAAGAATGACAGCATCGGAGGAGTGAGCCTGGATTTAGCGACTGCGGGACGAGCGAAGAGACGGTGCGAACCACCGCATTACCGCACTTAAGAACGCCGACAGACACAGGGGCGGACGATCGCGCAACTAGACTGCCTCGCGAACGCATCCATCTACCGTCATGCCAAACAAAAAGCCCCACAAGTCTTTCGACTTGCGGGGCTTTTCTCCTACCACTGGCGGAGACGGAGGGATTCGAACCCTCGATCCAGTTTTTAGCCAGATGCTCCCTTAGCAGGGGAGTGCCTTCGACCTCTCGGCCACGTCTCCCAAACTTTTCGTTGCACCGGGAGTGCAGTGCAACGAGATCGAGATAATAGCCTGTTCAGCCGCAACGGTCAAATTCGCATGACGATTTTTTCCAATCGATCAAATTCGAATCTCGCCGGCAGCCGAACCGCAACAGTGCCAAGAGTATGAAGCCGCCCGGCCGGCCGGTCAGCCGCGATCCAGCTCGAACGCCTTGTGCAGCGCGCGGACCGCGAGCTCGGTGTACTTCTCGTCGATCAGCACGGAAATCTTGATTTCGGATGTCGAGATCATCTGGATGTTGATGCCCTCTTCCGACAACGTGCGGAACATCGTGCTCGCAATACCCACGTGCGAGCGCATGCCCACGCCCACGACCGATACCTTCGACACCTTCGGATCGCCCAGCACGGTTTCCGCGTTCACGTGGCCTTTCACCTGGCCGTTCAGGATCTCCAGCGCGCGCTGATAGTCGCCGCGGCCCACCGTGAACGTGAAGTCGGTCTTGCCGTTCACGCTCTGGTTCTGAATGATCATGTCGATGTCGATGTTCGCATCGGCCACCGGACCGAGAATCTGATACGCGACGCCCGGCTTGTCGGGCACGCCCATGACCGCGATGCGCGCTTCGTCGCGCTGGAACGCGATGCCGGAGATAACTGCCTTTTCCATGTTCTCGTCTTCTTCAAAAGTAATCAGGGTGCCCGAGTGCATCTCGGCCTCGAGCGGCATGAGCGGATCGGTCAGGCTGGACAGCACCCGCGTCTTCACCTGGTACTTGCCGGCGAATTCCACCGAGCGGATCTGCAGGACCTTCGAGCCCAGGCTCGCCATTTCCAGCATCTCCTCGAAGGTCACGCGATCCAGCCGGCGCGCCTCTTCGACGACGCGCGGGTCGGTCGTGTAGACGCCATCGACGTCGGTATAGATCAGGCACTCGTCGGCCTTCAGCGCCGCCGCGATCGCGACCGCCGACGTGTCCGAGCCGCCGCGCCCGAGCGTGGCGATATGGCCTTCCGGATCGACGCCCTGAAAGCCCGTGATGACCACGACCTTGCCCGCGTCGAGATCTTTCAGCACGCGTTCGCCGTCGATTTCGCTGATGCGCGCTTTCGTGAACGCGCTGTCCGTCTTGATGGGCACCTGCCAGCCGGCATAGCTCACGGCGTCGAGGCCTTCGGCGTGCAGCGCGATGGCGAGGAGTCCGACGCTCACCTGCTCGCCCGTGGAGGCAATCATGTCGAGTTCGCGCGGGTCCGGATTCGCCGTGATGTCTTTTGCAAGACCGAGCAGGCGGTTGGTTTCGCCGGACATCGCCGAGGGCACGACGACCATTCGGTGGCCGGCCTTGTGCCATTTGGCGACGCGCTTGGCGACGTTCTTGATGCGCTCGACCGAGCCCATCGAAGTGCCGCCGTATTTGTGTACGATGAGTGCCATTGTCGTTTTGAACTGAAGGGAAAACCGCGCTGACGCGCTCGATGCGTGCTGCTCGTGTTGCTATGGCGTTGCGCTCGACGGCTTCGGGGATAAGGAAAGCCGGCAACGATACGCGGGTGCCGCCGCATGCCCGCCTGGGGAGTCGCACTCGTAGAGTGACTTATGCGCGCAAGGGGGCGCAAGCGGCGCATCACGGGCGAAATTCGCGTCTTTTGAACGGAGATGCCGCGCAAAGCGCGTGGCGGGCAAACGAGTTACGGTACCCGATCGAGGCCGAAATTTCAAGATTGGACGGCGGCACGCCCTATTTTACCGGCTTCCTGCAGCACGCCTTGATGGCGCGCGTCAGGCGAGCAGTAAATCCGGCCGCCAGACGATGCGGCGCAACGGCGCATTCGCCGTCTCCGGCGCCACTTCGCGATTCACGCCGACGAGCGGCACGAAGAGAAGCGCATCGCGAATGAAAAGCAGCGGCACGTCGCGCTTCCACGCCGGCACGCCGCGCTCCTGGAACAGGTTCTTGAGCGTGCGGCTCGGCGCATCGGCGAAAAGGCGCATGCGCTCGCCGCCGGCACGCGAGCGCGCAACGATGGGCGCCGCGCGCAACAAGCCCTCGGCGACGACATCGACAGCGGGCAACGCGGCGGGCTCGAACACGAACGAGCCGCGCCACTGCGGCAGCCGCCAGACTTCATCGCCCTGCCAGTGCAATTCGCTCGGCGCCTTCGGCACTGCCGCGCCCTGATCGAGGTCGGGCGCATCGGCGCTGTCGCCGGTTTCCCAGAAGAGCGCATTGCGATACACGCGCAGACACCGCCCCGCATGATCGACGCGCAACGCATGACCGTCGCGCGCGTTCGCCGCATGCCGAAGCTGGCGCAGCATATCCGCGACGCGCGCCGTCGATGCAGCCGGCAAGTCGCGCGTGCGCATCCAGTAGCGCAGCACGTTGACTGCGCGTTCGTCGTCGAGCGCGAGCAGCGCGTCGAGTGCAAGCGCGCCCTCCTCGTCGCTCTGCGCGGTGTCCATGTCGAGACGCGCCAGATCGTCGAGCAGCCGCTGCGCCGATGCCGCATGCGACGCCGTGCGCGCGAGCGCATCGCGAAAGCCGGGGAAATGCACGGCGAGCACCGGCAGCACGTCGTGGCGCAGCGCGTTGCGCGCGTAGCGGGTATCGGCGTTCGATTCGTCGTCGATCCAGCTTAAGTCGCGCTCGTGCGCGTACTGCTCCAGTTGCGCCCGCAAGAGCCGCAACAGCGGCCGCAGGCGCGGCACGTTCGCGCCGTCGAGCCGCTGCGGCGCCATCGCGGCGAGACCCGCGACGCCCGCGCCGCGCAGCAATTGCAGCAGCACGGTCTCCGCCTGATCGTCGGCGTGATGCGCGATCAAGAGCGCCGCCGCGCCGTGCCCGTCGCAGAGTTCGTCGAGCGCGCGATAACGCGCATCGCGCGCGGCCGCTTCGAGGCTCTCACCGCCCGCGCGCATGACGTCGACATGGCGCGCCGCGTAACGCACGCCAAGCGATGCCGCGAACGACTGGCAGTGCGCGGCCCACGCATCGGCGTTCGGGCTCAGCCCGTGATGCACATGGAACGCGACGACGCGCGCCGCCCCGAACACGCGCACGGCGGCATCGAGCAAAACGGTGGAATCGAGGCCGCCGCTCAATGCGACGGCAAGCAGCGAATCAGCGGCCAGTCCGGCATCGGCCACTGCCGCGCGGACCGCCTCGAGCACGAGGCGGCCGGCCGTGGTTTCGCTGTCGGATGTCACGAGAATCGTGAAGAGAAGGAAGAAGAGGAAGAAGCAAGCGTCAGGACGGCGCGATCATGCGCCGGGCAGCGATTCCTTGAACTTGCCGTAGGCCATGATCTTGTCGAAGCGGCGATCGCGCAAGTCTTGCATGCTCATGCCCTGGAACTGACGCAGCGAATCCGCGAGCGCGCGGCGCAGGAGCGCGGCCATGCCCTTCGGGTCGCGATGCGCGCCGCCGAGCGGCTCGTTCACGATCTTGTCGATGAGTCCGAGCGCCTTCAGCCGATGCGCGGTCAAACCGAGCGCCTCGGCCGCTTCGGGCGCCTTCGCCGCGCTCTTCCACAAAATCGACGCGCAGCCTTCCGGCGAGATGACCGAGTACGTGGAGAATTGCAGCATCATCACCGTGTCCGCGACGGCAATGGCTAGCGCGCCGCCCGAGCCGCCTTCGCCGATGATCGTCGTGATGATCGGCGTCTTGAGCTCGGCCATGACGAACAGATTGCGGCCGATAGCTTCGGACTGCCCGCGCTCTTCCGCGCCGATGCCCGGATACGCTCCCGGCGTATCGACGAACGTGAAGATCGGCATGCTGAACTTTTCGGCCAGGCGCATGAGCCGCTCGGCCTTGCGATAGCCTTCCGGACGCGGCATGCCGAAGTTGCGCAACGCGCGCTCCTTCGTGTCGCGGCCCTTCTGATGGCCGATCACCATGCACGGCTGCCCGTTGAAACGCGCGAAGCCGCCGACGATAGCGAGGTCGTCCGCGAAAGAGCGGTCGCCATGCAGTTCGTGGAAGTCGGTGAACAGTTCGCTCACGTAGTCGAGCGTGTACGGACGCTGCGGATGGCGCGCGATTTGCGAAACCTGCCACGGCGACAGGTTGGCGTACAAATCTTTGGTGAGCTGCTGGCTCTTCTTCGACAGCCGCTCGATTTCTTCCGAGATGTCGACAGCGGAATCGTCCTGAACGAAGCGGAGTTCTTCGATCTTCGCTTCGAGTTCAGCGATCGGCTGCTCGAAATCCAGAAACGTGGTCTTCATGTGTTCGAGTCCTTGAACAACGGGCAGGGGCGCAAGGGCGTCTATTCTAACCGCCTCCGTCCCTGTTAAAAACGCGCGGGAACTATCAATTATAAATCAACGATAGCCCGGCAAATGCGCTTGCGAATCAGTGGTCTGCGGGAATCGGGTTCAGGCTGCGCCACATGTACCACGTCGCGACGGTTCGCCACGGCTCCCAGTTCGCCGCGACCTCGCGCGCTTCACTGCGCGTGACCGGCTCGCCGCTGAAGTAATTCACGCTGATCGCCTGAATGAGCCCAAGGTCGTCGAGCGGCAGCACGTTCGGGCGCGACAGGTTGAAGATGAGGAACATCTCCGCCGTCCATCGGCCGATGCCGCGAATCTGCGTGAGCTCGGCGATCACGGCTTCGTCGTCCATCGACGCCCACGTATCCACGTGCAGCGCGCCCGAGACGAAGTGCTGCGCGAGATCCAGGATGTACTCGGTCTTGCGCTTCGAGAGGCCGCACGCTTGCAGCTTCTCCGCGCCGAGCGCGATGAAATCCGCCGGCAGGATGGTCGGACACGCGGTCTTCACGCGCTCCCAGATGGCTTGCGCGGCCTTCACCGAAATCTGCTGTCCGGCAACCGAACGCGCGAGCGTCGAGAACGGATCGCCGAGATTGACGAGATGCATCTGTCCGAACTTCGGGATCAGCTTCTTGAGAATGCGGTCGCGCTTCATGAGATCGGCGCAGGCCTTGTCCCAGTAATCGGGACGCTCGATCTCGCGCGTGAGGCCGCCCACTTGCGCGGGCACGGCGGCATCGGCCGTGACCACGCGCGACTTGCGCACGACTTCGCCGGGCTCCTTGTCCGCGACGAGCGACTGCGCGTTCGCCGCATCGCTCGCGGATGCGCGGCCGTTGCCCTTCGCGCGCGGCGCAGGCGCGGGCACGATGTCGGCCTTCGACGTGCGCGCGGAGACATCGTCGCCATTGACGCGGCGCGCGCCGTTCACGTGCGCGCCTGCCGTGTCCTTCGTTGCCCGCTTGAGCGCGGTCTTGCGCGGCGCTGCGGTAGAGGCACTCTCTGTCTGCGTGCTTGCGTTCAATTGCGCACCGCGCGTCCGCTTCGTTGCGGGCGACGCAGCACTTCCTGACGCGGGTCGTTTGACCGGCGTCTTCCTGGCCGTTGCCATCTTGCCTCCTGCCTGGCGAGTCGATCAGAGGGTTCGAAGGTTCGCGCTCAAACGCGACGCCATTCGGTCGACCCACCCGGTTTGTCTTCAAGCGCAATCCCGGCTTCGAGCAACTGGGCGCGAATCCGGTCTGCTTCGGCATAGTTCTTCGCCTGCTTCGCGGCGATGCGCTCGGCGATCTTCGCTTCGATCTCTTGCGGCGAGAGGCCCTCTGCCGCAGCGGTGCCGCCTGCTTGCTGCAGGAAGGCGCGCGGCTCGCGGCCGAAGAAACCGAGCACCTGGCCCAGGCCCTTCAGCTGGCGCGCGAGCGCGGCATCGCGCGTGCGGTTGACTTCGCTTGCGAGATCGAACAGCACGGACACGGCCACCGGCGTGTTGAAGTCGTCGTTCATCGCAGACTGGAAACGCTGCGCGTTCGCCTCGTCCCAGTCAAGTTGCTGATTGTCCGGCTCGACATCCTTCAGCGCCGTATATAGACGCGTCAGTGCGTTCCTTGCATCGTCGAGATGCACGTCGCTGTAGTTCAGCGGCGACCGATAGTGTGCCCGCGCAATAAAGAAGCGCACCACTTCGGCATCGAATTTTTCGAGCACTTCGCGAATCGTGAAGAAGTTGCCGAGCGACTTCGACATCTTCTCGCTGTCGATCTGCACGAAGCCGTTATGCATCCAGTAGTTCACGAAGGTCTGGCCGGTCGCGCCTTCGCTTTGCGCGATCTCGTTCTCGTGGTGCGGGAACTGCAAGTCCTGACCGCCGCCGTGAATGTCGAAATGTTCGCCGAGCAGTTTGCACGCCATGGCCGAACATTCGATATGCCAGCCCGGACGGCCGCGTCCCCACTTCGAGTCCCAGCCCGAGTCCGCGGGTTCACCGTCCTTCGCGCGCTTCCACAGCACGAAGTCGAGCGGATCTTCCTTGGCATCGTTGGCCGCGACGCGCTCGCCCGCGCGCAAGTCTTCGAGCGACTTGCCCGAGAGCTTGCCGTAGCCCGCGAACTTGCGCACCGCGTAGTTCACGTCGCCGTCCTTCGCGTGATACGCGTAGCCGTTGGCCTCCAACGCATCGATCATGCCGAGCATCTGCGGGATGAAGTCGGTGGCGCGCGGCTCGATGTCGGGGCGCGCGACGCCGAGCGCGGCGGCGTCTTCGTGCATCGCCGTGA
This sequence comes from Caballeronia sp. GAWG1-5s-s, assembly GCF_023631445.1. Taxonomy (NCBI): domain Bacteria; kingdom Pseudomonadati; phylum Pseudomonadota; class Betaproteobacteria; order Burkholderiales; family Burkholderiaceae; genus Caballeronia; species Caballeronia sp. GAWG1-5s-s. The sequence goes on from NZ_JALQDC010000008.1 coordinate 67,811, forward strand.
TGAAGCGCTGCGTAAGCGACTTGATCGGCTCGTTGTTCTCGACCGCGCGACGGATGATCTTGTCGTCGATGTCCGTGATGTTCTGAACGTGCGTGACCTTGTAGCCGAGCGTGCGCAGCCACCGTTGCACGACATCGAACACCACCATCACGCGCGCATGACCGATATGACAATAGTCATAGACCGTCATTCCGCAGACGTACATGCGTACCTCGCCGGGGCGAAGCGGCGTGAAGGGTTGCTTGTCACGCGCGAGCGTGTTGTAGATGCGCAGCGAATTCATAGAGGACAGTGCGTGAGCCGGAACCAACCGTGCGTGGAGTCGCAAACGGCGTGCTCGATCTTGCGGGGCGAAGCAGACGCACACGCGAGCGCGAACACGACGGTCATGCGACCAGGACGGAGACGGCCACGAGTGGCGAAGACAGTCCGATGTCGGCAGCGCGTGAGCACGAGCGTATGTCGTGTGCAAGACGCGTGCGCGGAACGTCCGGACCTTTTGTTAGAATGGGTCGGAGTATAACACCCGGATTTGAGCCCATGAAACCTCCAGGCGGCCGCGCGGCGGGCAATGTAACGCGTGCTTCGTGCTTCGCTTTCGGCCCCGCCGTTCATGGTGTTTCGCGCGTCGCCCGGCAGTCGCTTCACGGGTCGTTCGCAGCCCGCGCTCCGCTGTCTTAGGTATCTTCGCTTTCTTCCCGCCTCCTTCCTTGACCCATATTCAAGTGACTCACGCCCACGCGCGCATGCCTCTGCAATTCTCTCGCCGGCCCGCGGCCGATCGCTTCCGTTTCCGTTTTTGCTCACGCTTCGCCGTGACGCTCGCGCGCGCCGCCGCTGTCGCCGTCTTCGGCGTCGCCGCGTGCTTCGGCGGGTCGAACGCGGCGCTCGCGCAGGTATCGACGGCCACCGCGGACGATACGCCGCAGATCGACGCCGCCATCGCCGGCAAGGACTGGAACGCCGCGCTCACGCAACTAGACGCACGCCTGGCCACGCATCCGCGCGACGTGCAGGCCAAGTTCAAGCGCGCGACGGTGCTGGCCCGTCTGAATCGCGACGACGAAGCCATCACCGCGTTCACCGAGCTCACGCAGGCGTATCCCGAGTTGCCCGAGCCGTACAACAATCTCGCCGCGCTGTACGCGAAGAAAGGCCGCTACGAAGATGCGCGCGTCGCGCTTGAAACGGCCGTGAAAGCGAATCCCGGCTATGCCCTCGCCTACGACAATCTCGGCGATCTGTATCTGCGGCTCGCGAGCGAATCGTACAAGCGCGCGCAGTCCCTCGGCTCGACGAGCCCGGTGACGCGCCAGCGCGTGACCGCCATACAGAACATCATCACGCCGCCGCCGAGAAAGCGTGGAGCGGCTGCGGCTTCCGGCGCGCAGGCGGCGTCAGCGCCGCGCGCGGCATCGGATTTGTGGACGCCCGCGCCGGGCTCCGACTTCACCACGATGCCCTCGCCCGACAGCTACTCGCCGTTCGGCGGACCGAGCGGCCCGCTGCCCACGTCGCCTTATGTCGCGCCCGACGGGCAGCCGTAACGAGAGGAACCCGCGCGCGCAGGCGGTAAGCTGTCGTCCTGCGCCGCGCGATTGCACGACGCTTTGCATCCATCAATCGAGGATTGGACCTTCATGAAATTGCTGATGTTGGCGCTGTCCGGCGCCGCCCTGATCGCGACAGCCCCCGCCTTTGCTCAGAGCGCGCAGGCCGCGCATCCGAACGTGCTCTTCAAGACGTCGCAAGGCGACATCCGCGTCGAGCTGTATCCCGAGAAGGCGCCCAAGACGGTCGAGAATTTTCTTGCCTACGTGAAGTCCGGTCAATACAGCGGCACGATCTTTCATCGCGTGATTCCCGGCTTCATGATTCAGGGCGGCGGCTATAGCACGAGCTTTGCTGAGAAGCCCACGCGCGCGCCGATTCCGCTCGAAAGCCGCAACGGCCTGAAGAACGCGACCGGCACCATCGCGATGGCTCGCACGAGCGATCCGAACTCGGCAACGGCGCAGTTCTTCATCAATACGGTCGATAATGCCGGCCTCGACTATCCGAACCCGGACGGCAACGGCTACGCCGTGTTCGGCAAGGTGGTTTCGGGCATGGATGTCGTGAAGAAGATCGAAGGCAGCCCGACCACCACGCGCGGGCCGATGGCGGACGTGCCGCAGAAGCCGACCGTCATCGAGTCGGCCACCGTGGTGTCCCAGTAACACGAACACTCGCGGCGGCGCGCGATGGTCGCGCGCCGCGCATTGCGCTCATTCAACACACCGGAGAAAGAACATGGTCGAACTGCATACGAACCACGGCGTCATCAAGATCGAACTCGACGCCGAAAAGGCGCCGAAGACCGTTGAGAACTTCCTCAACTACGTGAAGAAAGGCCACTACGACAACACGGTGTTCCATCGCGTGATCGACGGGTTCATGATTCAGGGCGGCGGCTTCGAGCCGGGCATGAAGCAGAAGCCGACCGACGCGCCGATCCAGAACGAAGCCAACAACGGCCTCACGAACGACACCGGCACGGTCGCGATGGCGCGCACCAACGATCCGCACTCGGCCACCGCGCAGTTCTTCATCAACGTGAAGGACAACGACTTCCTGAACCACTCGTCGCCGACGCCGCAAGGCTGGGGCTACACCGTGTTCGGCCGCGTCGTCGAAGGTCTGGATGTCGTCGAGAAGATCAAGAAGGTCAAGACGGGCTCGAAGGGCTTCCACCAGGACGTGCCGGTCGATGACGTGATCATCGAGAAGGCCGTGGTGGTCTGATCGTTCATCGCATGATCGATACGAAGTCTTTCGGTCGCGAATCGAAACACGAAGCAGCGGGCAGCGCGCACGTCGCGCGTCCGCTGTTTTTCATTTCGGACCTGCACTTGAGCGAGGCGATACCGAAGACGGTCGCCGCGTTCGAGCATTTCATCGAAGTCACGGCCAGCGAGGCGGACTCCGTTTTCATTCTTGGCGACCTGTTCGAGTTCTGGGTCGGCGACGACGTGCTCGATCCCGCCGTGGACCACCAGCGCGCACGCTTCGCGCGGCGCATGACGACGCTCATGCACACGCTCTCGGAGCGCGGCATCGGGCTGTATGTGATGCACGGCAATCGCGACTTTCTGCTCGGCAAGCGCTTCATGCGCGAAGCCGGGGCCATGCTGCTGCCCGATCCGTACGCGATGACCGCGTTCGGCACGCGCATCGTGCTGGCGCACGGCGACGCGCTGTGCACCGCCGATCGCGCGTATCAGTACTTTCGCCGCTTCGCGCGCAACCCCTACGCGCAACGCGCTTTTCTCGCGCTGCCGCTCGGCGCGCGGCTCGCCATCGGCGAACGCATGCGAAGCAAAAGCGAAGGCGCGCGCATGAACGGCGTATCGGCCAAATACGACGTAACGCGCAAGGCCGTGTCGGAGCTCTTTATCCGCAGCCGCACGCATACGCTGATTCACGGCCATACGCACTGTCCCGCGATGCATCACGAAGTGGAAGGCGTGCGCTGGGTGCTGCCCGATTGGGAACTGGATATCGACGCGCCGCGCGGCGGCTATTTACGTCTGGATGCCGGCGGCGTGCGCGCGTTGCCGCTATAAGTGACGTTCGGCGCTGCGCGCCTCGCCTTCGATCACTTTTGAGAGGCGCTTCAAGTCGAGCAGCGCCGCGCCGTCCACGCCGTGCAGCGCCTCGACGCGCGCGCCGAGCCGCTCCAGCGCCGCGACGATCTCGTCGGTACGCTGCGCCTGCGTCGATGCGTGATCGATCAGGCCGTGAATGGCGAGCGACACCGGATCGTCCGCGTTAGGCGTGATGCCGTACGCGCAGAATGCGGCGCTCGCGTTTTCGCGCGCATCGGGCTTCTTCGCGACCGCCGGCATTACCACGCGCGCGGGATTGCCCACCGCCGTGCCACCCGCCGGCACCGGCTTCACGACGACCGCGTTAGAACCGATCTTCGCCTGCGCACCGACGGTGAAGCTGCCGAGCACCTTCGCGCCCGCGCCGACGATCACGCCTTGCTCGAGCGTCGGATGCCGCTTCGCGCCGCGCGAGAGCGATGTGCCGCCGAGCGTCACGCCCTGATAGATCGTGCAGTCGTCACCGACGATAGCCGTCTCGCCGATCACCACGCCCATGCCGTGATCGATAAACACGCGCCGCCCGAGCGTCGCGCCCGGATGAATCTCGATGCCCGTCAGGAAACGCGCGATCTGCGACACGAAGCGCCCGAGCCAGCGCCAGCCGCGGTTCCAGCAGCCGTGCGCGAAACGATGCAGGACGATGGCATGCAGGCCCGGATAACACGTGACGACTTCAAAGACGCTGCGAGCGGCGGGATCGCGCTCACGAATGGCGGCGATGTCTTCGCGAAATCGGTCGAACATGGCGGTGGTCTCGGTCGGGGGAAAGATGGCGCTGGATCGCGCCGGGTCGCACTGTGTCGCGTTCTGCTTTGCTGAAAACGCGCAAAGCTTATGACGGCGAGCCGTTTTGTGCCGATTGTAGGACGAGCGCGCCGCCGTTGCAGGACGCGCCCGAAGCCCCCGATGACAACGCGGTCGCGCTCACGGCTTACCACGCAGAAGAATATGCTTTGCAATGCCTCGAAGAATGTTCACTTCCTCACGTTCGAGACCGGCTCGCGCAAAAAGACGCCGCACGCGCGACATCAGCTTCTTGGGATTGGCCGGATCGAGGAACGATAACGCGACCAATGCCTCTTCGAGGTGCGCGTACATGCCTTCGATTTCATCGCTCGGTGCGAGCTGCACCACGGTTTCGCCGGGCGTCGCGACGGGCGCGGCCTGATGAAACGCGAGCCGCAGTTCGTAAGCCAGCACCTGAACCGCCTGCGCGAGATTGAGCGAGCTGTACGCGGGGTTTGCCGGAATATGCGCGAGCGCGCTGCATCGCTCGACATCCGCGTTGGAAAGCCCGGTGCGCTCGTTGCCGAAGACGAGCGCAATGTCGCCGTGATGCGTGAGTTCGCGCGCGCGTTCGCCCACGACACGCGGCGGCATGTGCGGCGGACCGTACTCGCGCGTGCGGGCGGTGAGCGCGACGGACCAGTGCACGCCGACGAGCGCATCCGCGAGCGTATCGACGACATGCGCGGACGCGAGCACGTCGTCCGCGCCGCTCGCCATCGCGATGGCTTCGGGGTCGTTCTTCACGTCGGCCACGCGCGGCGCGACCAGCACGAGGCGCGCGAAGCCCATCGTCTTGAGCGCGCGGGCCGCCGCGCCCACATTGCCCGGATGACTCGGCTCGACGAGGATGAATCGCGTGGACGTGAAGCCACCGGCGGGGAGAGAGAGATCGTTGGATTCCAAGGCGCGGTTCGTGCTCTGAGTTGCAGACGGGTTGCAGACGGGTTGCAGATGTTTGCGGATAAGTGCGCGACTAACCCGCTATGTTATCGCCGATTGACCCGCTCGGCCGCCCTCGCTGCGCCCGGCCGCATTCGGGTAAAATGGCCCCTTCGCGCTTCGTGAACGTCTGCGGGCGCCCCGCTCTTATTCAATTCGTCTTTCGTCGACCTTAGTCGTTGTCGCCAACCCATCTTGCAACCCATCGCCCGCGCACGTGAGTGCAACGCGCGGCGGTCAAAGGATTTCGCTCATGCATCCGATGCTCAACATCGCTGTCAAGGCCGCGCGCCGCGCCGGACAGATCATCAACCGCGCGTCGCTGGACCTGGACCGCCTCCTCGTCAGCAAGAAGCAGCACAACGACTTCGTGACGGAAGTCGACAAGGCGTCGGAAGCGGCCATCATCGAGACGCTGCGCAACGCCTATCCCGATCATTCGATTCTCGCGGAAGAGTCCGGCCAGGACGATCGCGAATCCGACTATCAGTGGATCATCGATCCGCTCGACGGCACCACCAACTTCATTCACGGCTTCCAGTACTACTGCGTCTCGATCGCGCTCGCGCACAAGGGCACGGTCACGCAAGCCGTCGTCTACGATCCGACGCGCAACGATCTCTTCACCGCCTCGCGCGGCGGCGGCGCGTATCTGAACGAGCGGCGCATTCGCGTCGGCAAGCTGGACCGCCTCTCCGACGCGCTCATCGGCACGGGCTTTCCGTTCCGCGACGGTCAGGGCCTGAACGCCTACACGCGCCTGTTCAGCGAAATGACGATGTCGTGCGCGGGGCTGCGCCGTCCGGGCGCGGCGGCGCTCGATCTCGCGAACGTCGCGGCCGGACGCCTCGACGGCTTCTTCGAGCAGGGCATTCATCCGTGGGACGTCGCCGCGGGCAGCCTGATCGTGACCGAAGCGGGCGGGCTCGTCGGCAACTACACGGGCGAATCGGACTTTCTGTTCCAGAACGAGATCGTCGCCGCGAACCCGAAGGTGTACGCGCAGATGGTCAAGATTCTCGACATGTATTCGCGCACGCGTCTGACGGGCGAATAAGCCGACACGCGCGAAGCAATCGCTTTGCCGGAGCGCGCGCCGCCGCGCTCCGTTTCCATTAGCCTGACGGGCGCGCCGCGTGCTCTGCAATGAACGTCGCGCTCCGCTAGAGTGCAATCTTTTGCTTCGCGTTCAGCGGGGCGCGCTTTCTCCCCTTCCCTTTCAGTTTCCGTTCACGGCGCCACGCGCCCCGGTCGCCCGCACCCATGAAAAAAGGCTTCTATACGATCATCGCCGCGCAGTTCGTCTCGTCGCTGGCGGACAACGCGCTTCTGATCGCCGCCATCGCGATGCTCGCCGTCGTGCGCTCCGCGCCGTGGGTCACGCCGCTCTTGCAGATCTTCTTCACCGTTTCGTACGTGGTGCTCGCGCCTTTCGTCGGCGCATTCGCCGATGCCCTGCAAAAGCGCCACGTCATGTTCATCTCGAACGCGCTGAAGGCAGGCGGCTGCGCGCTGATGATCGCGGGCGTGCATCCGATGATCGCGTACGGCGTCGTCGGCCTTGGCGCGGCCGCGTACTCGCCGGCCAAGTACGGCATCCTCACCGAGCTGCTGCCGCCGCAAAAGCTGATCGCGGCCAACGCGTGGCTCGAATCGGCGACGGTCGGCTCGACCATCATCGGTACCGTGATCGGCGGCGCGCTCGTGAGTCAGGTCGTCGAACGGTGGGTGTCGCACGCGCACGTGCCGCTCGTCACGAGCGCCGCGCACGCCGCGATGTTCGCCGTCATGCTGATTTACGCATCGGCGGCCGTCATCAACGCGTTCATCCCCGATACCGGCGCGCGTTACCCGAATCTGCTGACGCAGCCGACGCGCCTCGTGCACGACTTTTCGCGCTGCTTCAAGGTCTTGTGGAGCGACAAGCTCGCGCAGATCGCGCTCTGGGTCACGACGCTCCTGTGGGGCGCGGCAGTCACGCTGCAACTGCTCGTGCTGAAGTGGGCCGATGCGAACCTCGGCTTGTCGCTTTCGAAGGCGGCGGTTCTGCAAGGCATCACGGGTGTCGGCATCGCGCTCGGCGCGGCGGCGGCGTCCGCGTGGATCGCGCTGCGGCAGTCGCTGAAAGTGCTGCCGGTCGGCGTGCTGATCGGCGCGGTGGCGATCGCGATGGCGTTCTACAACAAGGACCTCTTTCCGGCGGGCGCGGGCGTGCAGGTCGGTCCGTTCTTCGCGCCGGCCTACATTCTGATGGCGTATCCGCTGATGATCGCGCTCGGCGGCTTGTCGGGCTTTTTCATCGTGCCGATGAACGCGATACTGCAACATCGCGGCGCGACGCTGCTTTCGGCGGGTCATTCGATCGCCGTGCAGAATTTCAACCAGAATCTCGCCGTGCTCGCGATGCTCGGCGCGTATGCGCTGCTCCTGACCGAGAAGGTGCCGGTGCAATGGATCATCGTCGTGTTCGGCGTCTTCGTCTGCGGGATGATGGCGCTTGCGATGCGCCGCCATACGCGCAACGAACGGGAAGTGGATCTCGGCGCGCTCGTCGAGGAATGAACCTTGCTTGTCCGTTGAATCCGGCTGCATGCGTCGCCGTCTGACCAGGGAGGAAACGACGGCGCACGGTTTGAGTCGTAACAGCAGGAACGCGCATCAGCGCAAGAGGCCGCGCGGGCCGGATCATGTCGTAGCTCGCGCGCAGCCATTCTCCGGCACGTCAAATAAAGGAGCAATGAAATGGGACTCTTTTCACGTTCGACGCTCGACAGCAAGATCAATGGCGCAGCCGATGTCGGCCAGCGCGCCGTGCGCGGTGCGGGCGATGTCGTCGATTCGGCGACCGACCAGCTGCGCAGCCTGCTCGACGATCTGGAAAGCTCGCTTCAGGGCGCGAAGGATATCGACGCCGACCGCCTGCGCAAGCAACTGCAATCGAAGCTGAAGTTCGCGCGCTCGCAGATGGACGGCGCGAGCTCGGCCATCACCGACAAGCTCGGCGATGCAGCGGGCTACGCCGACGACTTCGTCCATGACAAGCCGTGGCACACGCTCGGCGCGGTCGCGGGTCTCGCGCTGCTCGTCGGCTTTCTGGCGGGACGCTCCTAAAGCATCGCGCCTGCTTTGCCTGTGACACCGGGGCCGCCGCAGGGTGGCCCCGCGTGCTTTTGCGTCTCCCGTCGCGCGGCCTACGCCTTTCGGCCGCCTCCGTCGTCTGATCACGACGGGTTAAACTCTTGCACTATCGGCTGAATCGCGGCTGAGCGCGCGTTGCGTTCGGCCCGTTGGCTCTTACCGCACGCAAGATGGGCAATCACACGGCAACTCCCGACTCTCCTTCCGCACCGGCCGCCGCCGCGCTTCCGGCGGACTTCGCGCAACATACGCCGATGATGCAGCAGTACCTGCGCATCAAGGCGGAGCATCCCGGCACGCTCGTCTTCTATCGCATGGGCGATTTCTACGAGCTCTTCTTCGACGATGCCGAGAAAGCCGCGCGCCTGCTCGATCTCACGCTCACGCAACGCGGCGCGTCCGGTGGCAATCCGATCCGCATGGCGGGCGTGCCGCACCACGCGTGCGAGCAATATCTCGCGAAGCTCGTGAAGCTCGGCGAATCGGTTGCGATTTGCGAACAGATCGGCGATCCGGCGACGTCGAAAGGACCGGTCGAGCGCAAGGTCGTGCGCGTGGTCACACCCGGCACGCTCACCGACGCCGCCCTGCTTTCCGATAAGAGCGATGTCTATCTGCTCGCGCTCTGCCCCGCGCACAACCGGCGCGGCGTGGTGACGAGCGTCGGCCTCGCGTGGCTCAATCTGGCGAGCGGCGCGCTGCGGCTCGCGGAAGTCGCGCCCGAGCAAGTGGCAGCGGCGCTGGAACGCATCCGTCCGTCGGAGACGCTCATCGCCGATACCGTCACCGAGATGCAGGCGACCTTCGGCGTCGCGAATCTCGCCGCGCCGACGCGCGTGCCCGCCTGGCACTTCGATGTCGGCTCCGGCACGCAGCGCCTTCGCGAGCAACTCAACGTCGCGAGCCTCGACGGCTTCGGCGGCGAAACGCTCACCTGCGCGTGCGGCGCGGCGGGCGCGCTTCTGCTCTACGCCTCCGCGACGCAAGGGCAGCAGTTGCGCCATGTGCGCAGCCTCAAGGTCGAGCATGAATCGGAGTACATCGGACTCGACCCAGCGACGCGCCGCAATCTCGAACTGACGGAAACGCTGCGCGGCACCGAATCGCCGACGCTCTGCTCGCTGCTCGACACGTGCTGCACGAGCATGGGCAGCCGCCTGTTGCGTCACTGGCTGCATCATCCGCCGCGCGATGCGTCCGTCGCGCAGGCTCGCCAGCATGCGATCGGCGCGCTGCTCGACGCGCCGGCTGCGAGCGGTCTCGACGCGCTGCGCACGGCGCTTCGCAAGATCTCGGACATCGAGCGCATCACGGGGCGGCTCGCGCTGCTCTCGGCGCGCCCGCGCGATCTGTCGAGCCTGCGCGATACGTTCGCCGCGCTGCCCGAGCTTCAGACGCTCGTCGCCGCGTTGCCCGCGCAGCCGGCGGCGCTCGCGCGCATCGGCGCGGCGCTCGAACCGCCGCACGAATGCCTCGACCTACTCTCGAGCGCCATCGCGCCCGAGCCGGCCGCGCTGATTCGCGACGGCGGCGTGATCGCGCGCGGCTACGACGCCGATCTCGACGAACTGCGCGATATTTCGGAGAACTGCGATCAATTCCTGATCGACCTCGAAGCCCGCGAGCGCGCGCGCACGGGCATCGGCAACCTGCGCGTCGAATACAACCGCGTGCATGGCTTCTATATCGAAGTGACGCGCGGCCAGACCGACAAGGTGCCGGACGATTACCGCCGCCGTCAGACGCTCAAGAACGCGGAGCGGTACATCACGCCCGAGCTCAAGGCGTTCGAGGACAAGGCGCTGTCGGCGCAGGAACGCGCGCTGGCCCGCGAACGCGCGCTTTATGAGGCGCTGCTGCAAAACCTGTTGCCGTTTCTCGAAGATTGTCAGCGCGTCGCGAGCGCGCTCGCCGAACTGGACTTGCTCGGCGCGTTCGCCGAGCGTGCGCGCGCGCTCGACTGGGTCGCGCCGGAGTTCGCGGCGAACGCCGGCATCGATATCGAACAAGGACGGCACCCGGTCGTCGAGGCGCAGGTCGAGCAGTTCATCGCGAACGATTGCTGCCTGAACGACGACCGCAAGCTGTTGCTGATCACCGGCCCCAACATGGGCGGTAAATCGACGTTCATGCGGCAGACGGCGCTGATTGCGCTGATGGCGTATGTCGGCAGCTACGTGCCGGCCAGGCGCGCGCGTTTCGGCGCGCTCGACCGAATCTTCACGCGCATCGGCGCGGCCGACGATCTCGCGGGCGGCCGGTCCACGTTCATGGTCGAGATGACCGAAGCCGCCGCCATTCTCAACGACGCCACCTCGTCCAGCCTCGTCTTGATGGACGAGATTGGCCGCGGCACCTCGACGTTCGACGGCCTCGCGCTCGCGTGGGCCATCGCGCGGCATCTGCTGTCGCACAACCACTGCTATACGCTATTCGCGACGCATTATTTCGAATTGACGCAACTGCCGACGGAGTTCGCGCAGGCGGCGAACGTGCACTTGTCGGCGGTCGAGCACGATCACGGCATCGTGTTCCTGCATGCGGTCAACGAAGGCCCGGCGAACCAGAGCTACGGCTTGCAGGTCGCGCAACTCGCGGGCGTTCCGTCGGCGGTGATCCGCGCCGCGCGCAAGCATCTCGTGCATCTGGAGCAGCAGTCCATCGGGCAGCCGACCGCGCAGTTCGATCTCTTCGCGAGCCCGCCCTACTCCTTCGACGACGAGCCGGATAGCGAACCCGCCGCGCAACCCGCGCCCGATCATCCGGTGCTTGACAAACTGCGCGCGCTCGATCCGAACGACCTGCGTCCGCGCGATGCGCTTGATTTGCTGTACGAACTGCATGAACTGGCGAATCAAGCGCCGGATGCGTCGCACTGAGCGCATCGCCGGCACGGGCGCGTCGCATCTTTTGCGCGTGGCCGCTCGGCTTTGCAATGGCGCGTTCGTCACGGCGCTCTTGGCGGGCGCATTCGCTCAGGCACACGCGCAAAATGGCGATCCGCTGACCTTCGCGGTCATCTCGGACGCGCTCACCCGCCCTGCCGACGAAGCGCCTGTGCGTCAAATGCTCGATGCCATCGCGCGGGATCGCAGCGTCGGCTTCATCGTCTACGACGGCAACGTGAAAGGCGCGACCGAACCGTGCCGCGACAGCATCTATCAGTCGCGGCGCGATCTGCTGGATGCATCGCGAACGCCGGTGGTGCTCCTGCTCGGCCAGCACGACTGGGCCGATTGCGGCCTGACGCACGGCGGCGCGTACGATCCCGTCGAGCGGCTCGACTTTGTTCGGCAGCTTTTCTTCGCGGATGCCAGTTCGCTGGGACAGAATCCGCTCACGCTCACACGCGAAAGCGAGGTTGCGCGCTTTCGGCCGTTTCGTGAAAACGTGCGCTGGCAGGCCGAAGGCATTGCCTTCATCGGCCTGAATGCGCCGAGTCCGAACAACCATTATCTGACGGCAGGCGGGCGCAACGGCGAGTTCGAGGATCGGACCGTCGCGACGACGTTCTGGCTCGATCACGCTGCCGAATCGGCGCGGCGCGCGGGCTTGCGGGCGCTCGTCATCGTATTGCAGGGCGATCCCGACTTCGCGCGTTACGAACGGCGCGACCGTTTCGCGTGGCTGCGCTTTTCGCGCACCAACGAGCCGCGCGATGGCTTTCTCGAACTGAAACGCTCGCTCGTGAAAGCGGCGGAGACGTTTCGCGGGCCGGTGATCGTCATTCATCGAACCGAAGCGTCAGAGCCGAACGGTTTTCATATCGACCAGCCGCTTCGTAACGACAAGGGGCTGACCGTAACGAATCTGACGCGCGTCGCGCTTTCGCTGAAGCGACCGCAGTCGCAATGGCTGGAAGTGGTCAGCGACCCGCGATGGCATCCGCCGTTTCGGTTGCGCGTGCGCGATATACGCGATGTGCGCGATGTGCGGAACGCGCAGGACTCCCGCAAGCACGATGCGACGGAGCCGAAACCAGAGACGCCCGCGCAGTCCGCGCCGTCGAGCGCGCCTTACGGCTCATATTCCGATTACATGCCCGCTGCGCCCGCTTCGACACCGCCCGCGCTGCCGCGCAACGATCTGCCTGCGCAGTTGCCCTCGCCGCCTTCGCTCACGCAGCCGGCGTCGGGCTTGCCGCCCATTCTGACGCCGCCGCAAGCGTTGCCGCCTATTCTCCCGGTGCCCGCGTCGGGTGTATCCGGCAATGGCAGCGCGCAATAAAAAAGCGCAGCCGAAGCTGCGCTTAGCGACGACGCCCGGAAACCTGGATGCGCTCAGTGCAGCGTCGGGCCGGAGTCCGTGCGCGGCTCGTCGTCGTCCTCGTCTTCGTCCAGCACTTCGAGGCCGTCTACGCCATGCGCGTGCTGATGCTTGACCTCGTCTTCCGTCGCGGTGCGAACTTCCTGCACCGACAACGCAAAGCGCAGCGCCATGCCGGCAAGCGGATGATTGCCGTCGAGCACCACTTTGTCTTCCGCAACATCCGTCACCGTATAGATGAGCGAGTCGAGATCGTCGTCGCTGTCTTCGGGCGTGCCTTCGAACTGCATGCCCACTTCCAGCGGTTCCGGAAAACGGCTGCGCTCTTCGATCTTGACGAGCTCGGGATCGTATTCGCCGAACGCATCCTGCGGCTCGAGCTGGATGAGCGTTTCATAACCGGGCTCGCGACCGTCCAGCGCTTCCTCGATCTTGGGGAACGTGCCATCATAGCCGCCGTGCAGATAGACCATCGGCTCGTCGCTCTCCTCGATCAGATTGCCTTGCGCATCCGATAGCTTGTAGGCGACCGAAACGACAGTGTCTTTCGCAATTTTCATTGAATCCTCCAAGATACAAGCCTCGATTATACGATGCGCCAGCGGCCCTCAGACGTTCCCACCTTACCCCTTCCCAGCCTTTCCGAGCCCTCCGGCGCGCCGCTTCCCGACGAGATCACACCGTTGTTGGGCAACCGCACGCCGCGACAGTTCATGCGGCGCTACTGGCAGAAAAAGCCGCTGCTGATCCGTCAGGCAATCCCCGGCATGTCCGCGCCCGTTCCGCGCGACGACCTGTTCGAACTCGCCGATCTCGACGACGTGGAATCGCGCCTCATCACGCATTTTCGCAATACGTGGAATCTCGAGCACGGCCCGTTCGCTCCGGACGAACTGCCTTCCGTCAGGAAACGCGAATGGACACTGCTCGTGCAAGGCGTGAACCTGCACGACGAGCGCGCGCATGCGCTGATGAACCGGTTCCGCTTCATTCCCGACGCGCGTCTCGACGACCTCATGATCTCTTATGCCACCGACGGCGGCGGCGTCGGCCCGCACTTCGACTCTTACGACGTGTTCCTGCTGCAAGTGCACGGCAAGCGGCGCTGGCGCATCGGCGCGCAGCGCGATCTCTCGCTAAAACCCGGTCTGCCGTTGAAAGTTTTACAGCACTTCGAGCCCGAAGAAGAATGGGTGCTGGAGCCGGGCGACATGCTGTATTTGCCGCCGCATATCGCGCACGACGGTATCGCCGAAGGCGAATGCATGACGTGCTCCATCGGCTTTCGCGCGCCATCCGCTCGTGAGCTCACCGCGCAGTTTCTCTATCACCTTGCAGAGCGCGCCGGAGATGAAGCGAACGGGGTCAAAGCCGATGTGCGCTATCGCGATCCCGCGCAGCCGCCGGTCGCGAAGCCCGGCGAATTACCCGCGCTTCTCGTCGAGCGCGTTGGCGCGATCCTTGCGAAGCTCACCTGGAATGAAAAGGACGTTGCGGAGTTTCTCGGAAGTTATCTGAGCGAGCCGAAAGCCAATGTTGTATTCGATCCGCCGTCCCGCGCGCTTAATGAGCAAAAATTTGTTGAGCGGGCGAAAAAGACAGGGATCAGACTAGATAGAAAGACGAATTTGCTCTACAACACGCACTCGTATTTCGTTAATGGCGAAGCGGCCGCGTTATCCGCAAAGGCTAAAAAGTGGCTGCCGGAGTTGGCCGACACAAGGCGTCTGGAAGCGAAACGCTTTGTAACACTTACAGACGATTCGGCAATGACATCCCTGCTGCACGAGTGGTATCGTGCGGGCTGGATTCAGACGGACCCGCCGGCCTGAAACGCTTGGCGCGAAAGCGTCGCGCGGTTCACCGAAGGCCCTGGTTTTGCTGTTCCGCAATACGAAAGTTTGTATGAGAAAGACAACGTACCGTCCCCGCATTTATCGACGGTCGTTACGAAAGTGCCTATAATTTCCGGCCAAGCCGTGTAGGTCTCACACAAAAAGAATTGTGAGGCTCCACAGCGGCCCAGGTCGGTGTTGGAGCACACATTACCGGTACTTTGCGCTGTTGCTTACCTTTAACCATAAAAGGACGTGATCATGAAGAAATCCCTCCTCGTAGCATCCCTGTTGGCTGCTGTTGCCCTGGCTGCATGCAACAAGTCTAGCGATACGGCTGCTCCGAGCGCTGCAAGCGATTCGTCGGCTGCTTCGGCTCCGGCTGCTGCCGCTTCGGACGCAAACGCTGCTGCATCGAGCGCATCGGCCGCTGCAAGCGACGCAGCTTCGGCAGCTGGCGCTGCTTCGGACGCTGCTGCTTCGTCGGCTGCTCCGGCTTCGGGCGCAAGCCAGTAAGGCCATCAGGCTTTACGCCAGCGCATGACGCCCGGCAGGGCCGCTTGAAGCGGCCCATACAAAAAAACCGGCTTACGCCGGTTTTTTTGTTGGTGCTCGCGGGTTCGCGGTCTACAGCGTCAACCAGTCGAAGCCATCCGCTTGCGATGCCACCACGACATCCTCTGCCGACGCGCCGAGCACCGCCGCGAGCGCGGCTTGCGCGAGATGCGGCAGATTGTTTTGCTGACTCAGATGCGCGGCCACCAGATGCCGCATCTTGGAACGATCGAGCGATGCGAGAATCGCGGCGGCGGCATCGTTATTCAGGTGTCCATGCGTCCCGCCGATGCGTGCCTTCAGCGACGCCGGATAGCGGCTTGCGGCAAGCATCGCGAGATCATGGTTGGATTCGAGCACGAGCGCGTCGCAACCGCTCAGAACGCTCGTAATATGCGGCGTCGCCACGCCGACATCAGTCAGGACACCGAGACGGCTCGCGCCATCCGAAAAGACATATTGCAGCGGCTCGCGGGCGTCGTGCGGCACGGTGTACGGCAGCAGGCTGACATCGCCGATGGCAACGCTCTCGTCGCCCCACAGCACGCGCAGATCGACCTTCGCTTCATCCGCGCCGACCGCCCGCGCGGTGCCCCAACTCATATACAGCGGAATGGACCACTTGCGCGCCAGGGTCAGCGCGCTGCCGATATGGTCCGTGTGCTCGTGCGTGATGACGATGGCATCGAGTTGCGCCGCAGCGCACCCGAGCCGCGCGAGCCGGCGCTCCACTTCCTTCGCGGAAAAACCGCAATCGAGCAGCACGCGCGTGGTGGTCGTGCCGCTCGTCGACTCGACGAGCAACGCGTTTCCTTCACTGCCGCTACCCAGACTGGCGAATCTCACAATCGGTTCGCGCCCGGGCTTAGTTGAGTTGCGCGTGAAGCAGCGACACGATGCGCTGCGCATCGGACGAGTTGTCCGGCTGGCCGTTCGCATCGACGACGGCGACCTGCGTGAGCGCGTCCGCCTTCGGACGAACGTTCACGAGGAACTGGCGCGTGGGCTTCGGCGAATTGCTGGAGAACAGCTTGCCGAGGAGACCTTCCTTCTTCAGTTCCGCCATCGAATCGGAATAGTGCACGTAGTAGATGCCCTTCTCGCGGTCGCGATTGTCGACCGTGAAGTTCGTGCGATCCAGCGCGAGGCCGACGCGCAACCAAGCGCGGTCGAACGGCTCGGCGAGGTCCAGCGTCGAGGTGCCCGCCGTCTGCTCGACGGCGACCTTCGCGCCGGCGGGACGCGCCTGCGCGATCAACTGCTTCGATTGATCTTCGGTCAGGCCGAACTTCTGCATCATCTTCGCGAGGAACGCGGCTTCGAGCGCCGGATTGCGCGGACGCGTTTCCCAGCGCGACGACGTCTTGTCCTGCCCCGTCAGCACTTCTTCCATCGCGCTATGCGTGACGGAAATATCGGTCGAGCCGTCCGACGCGCGATCCACTTGCGTGCGGAACATGTCGCGCGTACCTGACGAGTACGCAAAATCGAGCAGCTTGCCGACGCTGTTGCGGAACCAGTCGTTCGGAATGTTCGCGCGATTCTCGGCCCAGTCGGTTGCCATGATGCCGGTCTGCGGCGAATCGGTCTTCAGCGTGAAGCCGTTCTCGGTCCAGAACTCCTGCAACTGCGGCCAGACCTGATCCGGCGAACGGCCATCCACGACGAGCCAGCGGCGATCGCCGTCGCTCTCGACGTGCATGCCGTAGGGGTCCTGTGCATTCGGCACGCCGAGCGTCAGGTTGCCCGCGGGCGTCGCGTTGCGCTGCGCGGTGCCGCCGAGCGTGTTGATCGGCGGCGGCGCTGCGTAACGCTGGCTGATGTCGGCCGTGCTGAGATCGGACGGCACGTTGAGCGACGGCGCGGTTTCAGCGGCCTTGTAATTCACGCGATCGGGCGCGAGCCAGTCGTTCAGCGTGTCGCAACCCGCCAGCGCGAAGATGACGCCGGCGCCAAGCGACAGCACGCTCAGGCGTTTGGCTTGGGTAAGAAGAGTGGAATGTTTCATGAGGTCCTTCTTTGCTGCAGATGACGTGCTGTTACGCATGGCCTCACGTCGGTCACGCGTGCGAACGCGGGCAAGCGAGGCCGATGAGCGGCGGTTGATGACGGGTCGCGATCGCTTCGATCACATTGCGCGGCGCCGTCGATTTCGATGTGTCGTCGATATCGCGAGTGCGCCGCCGCGCTTCGGTCAAGAGAGCAGCCCGGCGCTTTGCAGCGCGCCACGCACGATGTCGTGAAAGCGCGCGTCGAGCGGCGTGAGCGGCAGGCGGATGCCGCCTTCCATGCGGCCGAGCGCTTGCAGCGCCCATTTCGCCGGAATCGGGTTGGATTCGCAGAACAGTTGCTTGTGCAGTTCCAAAAGGCTCAGGTGGATTCGGCGCGCGGTGATCGCGTCGCCTGCCAGCGCGGCGCGGCACAGTTCGCTCATCTGCTTCGGCGCGACGTTGGCCGTCACCGAAATGTTGCCGTGGCCGCCGAGCAGCATCAGCGCGATGGCCGTGGGATCGTCGCCGCTGAAAATGGCAAAATCGGCGGGCGCGTGCTTGATGAGATGCGCGGCGCGATCGATGTTGCCGGTCGCTTCCTTCACGCCGATGATGCCCGGCACGTCGGCCAGGCGCAGGATCGTCTCGTTGCTCATGTCGGCAACGGTGCGGCCCGGCACGTTATAGAGAATCACGGGGAGATCGACGGCTTCCGCGATCGCGCGAAAGTGCCGGTACATGCCTTCTTGCGTCGGCTTGTTGTAGTACGGCACGACTTGCAGCGTGGCATCCGCGCCGACTTTCTTGGCCTGCTTCGAGAGTTCGATGGCTTCCGCCGTCGAATTGCCGCCCGCGCCCGCGATGATCGGGAACCGCTTGGCCGCGTGCTCGACTGCCGTCTGCACCATCAGGACGTGCTCTTCGACCGACAACGTGGCCGACTCGCCGCTCGTGCCCACGACGACGAGCCCGTTCGAGCCCTGCTCGACATGCCAGTCGATCAGCTTACGAAACGCCGGCAGATCGAGACTACCGTCCTCGTGCATCGGTGTGACGATGGCAGGGATGCTGCCGCGAATCCGGAGGCCGCCGCCGGTTCCGCCGTTCATTCCGCCGTTAGTTCCGCCGTTCATTCCGTTAGTCATGAAACTCTATGAATTTAATCGTGAATTTAATCGCAAAAAGCGATATTACGCGATTGTAGCGGATTAGCCCGCCAAATCGTAACGAGGCGAACCCGAAGACGTGTTACCAACCGTGAGCGGTTTTTCTGCGCCGGATGGCACGCTATCGGTTGCCTGTAACTCGCGGACCGCGCATATTCGCTGCACATAGGCAGCACGCGGACGTTCGACGTAACCATCTTCGTACGCGATCACGCGAAGCCGGCCGCGCACCGCGTCGAGCAATTCGCCGGGCGCGAGCAGAAACGCGGGATTCGATGGCTTGCCGATGCGCTCGTTGCCCGCCGCGAACGTCTCGTAGATGAGCACGCCGCCGGGCGCAAGCGAGTCGATCAGGTGACCGAACAGCGGCCGATGCAGATAGTTCGTGACGACGACCGCGCCGAACCGGCGATCGGCCGAAAGCGGCCACGGCGCGCCTTCGAGATCGGCGGCGAGCGTCGTGACGCCTTCGCAAGCGGAGAGGGACGCAATCGCTTCGACGTCACGATCGACCGCGATCACCGTGTGGCCGCGCCCGGCAAACCAGCGCGCGTGGCGTCCGCTGCCCGACGCGACATCGAGCACGTCGGCGCCGGGCGCAACGAGATGCGCCCAGCGCGTGACCCAGCCGCTCGGCGTGCCGGCATCCATCAGTTGTACGACAGGCCCATGGCTTCGCGCACGTCGCGCATGGTCTCCGTCGCGAACTTGCGCGCCTTGTCGCAGCCATCGGCGACGATCGCGCGCAGCAGCGACGGATCGTCCATGTACTTTTGCGCGCGTTCGAGCATCGGCTGCTGCTCGCGCAGAATGCCTTCGATCACCGGCTGCTTGCAGTCCAGGCAACCGATGCCCGCGCTGCGGCAGCCCTGCTGCACCCACTTGTGCGTCTCTTCGTCGGTGTAGACCTGATGGAGTTGCCACACCGGGCACTTGTCCGGATCGCCCGGATCGGTGCGGCGCACGCGCGCCGGATCGGTCGGCATGGTGCGCACTTTCTTCGTGATGGTCTCGGCGTCTTCGCGCAGGCCGATTGTGTTGCCATAGGACTTCGACATCTTCTGCCCGTCGAGACCCGGCATGCGCGACGCTTCGGTCAGCAGCACTTGCGGCTCGACGAGAATCAGCTTGCGCGCGCCTTCGAGATAGCCGAACAGGCGTTCGCGGTCGCTCATCGACAGGCTCTGCGATTCCTGCAGCATCGCGCGAGCTTGTTCGAGCGCCTCGTCGTCGCCTTCCTGCTGATACGCGACGCGCAGTTCGTGATACAGCTTCGCGCGCTTGCCGCCGAGCTTCTTCGCCGCTTCGAGCGCCTTCTCTTCGAAGTCCGGCTCCTTGCCGTAGAGATAGTTGAAGCGGCGCGCGATCTCGCGCGTCATTTCGACGTGCGGCACCTGGTCTTCGCCGACCGGCACCAGCGACGCGCGATACAGCAGAATGTCCGCCGCCATCAGCACCGGATAGCCGAGAAAGCCGTAAGTGGACAGGTCCTTCTCCTTCAGCTTCTCGATCTGCTCCTTGTAGGTCGGCACGCGTTCGAGCCAGCCGAGCGGCGTGCCCATGCCGAGCAGCAGCGACAACTCCGCGTGTTCAGGCACGCGGCTCTGGATGAAGAGCGTGGCCTGCGCCGGATCGATGCCGGAAGCGAGCCAGTCGATCAGCACTTCCCAGACGTTTTTCTCGATGACCTCGGGCGTCTCGTAGTGCGTGGTGAGCGCGTGCCAGTCCACGACCGCGAAGAAGCAAGGGTATTCGGACTGCAGCCGCACCCAGTTTTTCAGCACGCCGTGATAGTGGCCGAGGTGCAGCGACCCGGTGGGCCGCATGCCGGAGAAGATACGGTCAGGGAACATGATCTTAGGGAAAGAGTGAAGCGAAGGGATTCAGAATGGCCGACACCGCCGCGTAGCCCACGTTCACCAGCGGGCCGAGCCAGAAGCGGGTCAGCGCGTTGGTCATGATGAGCGCCATCACGATCCAGAAACCGTACGGCTCGATCTTCTGAAATGCAAGCGACGCGCGCACCGGCAAGAGCGCCGACAGAATGCGCCCGCCGTCGAGCGGCAGCAGCGGAAAAAGATTGAGCACGCCGAACACCAGATTCACGCCGACGCCGGCTGCCGCCATGCGCGTGAAGAACGGTTCATCGACATGAAAGGCCGCGAGCAGCACCGCGAGCACGCCCCACAGGAGCGCCTGCACGAAGTTGCTGCCCGGACCCGCCGCCGCGACCCACAGGCCGCCCCAGCGGGGATTGCGCAGATTGCCGAACGCGACGGGCACCGGCTTCGCGTAGCCGAACATGAACGCGCCGCTCGTCACGAAGTACAGCACGATGGGAATGACGATGGTCCCGATCGGGTCGATGTGGCGCATCGGGTTCATCGAAACGCGGCCGAGCACGTAAGCCGTGTTGTCGCCGAGCAGGCGCGCGGCGTAGCCATGCGCGGCCTCGTGCAGCGTGATCGCGAAGATCACTGGGAGCGCGTAGACCGCGATGGTTTGTATCAGGGAAGGATCCATAGGGCGCTATTGTATCAAGCGGGCAGGCGTCGGCAGGCGCGGCGCGGCTTGCGCGCGGCGGTTCCTGCGTGGCGAAGGCGCAGGCGGAAAGCCGCGCTCACGCGGTCAGGCCGAATGGCTCCAGACTGCCCCGGCCCGCGCGCACCAGCGCCGGCTCGCCGCCCGTCAGGTCGATCACCGTGGAGGGCTCGGCCGGGCACGCGCCCGCATCGATCACGAGCTCGATCTGCTTTTCCAGCCGCTCGCGGATTTCCTCGGCGTCGTTGAGCGGCTCGGTCTCGCCCGGCAGGATCAGGGTGGAGGCGAGCAGCGGTTCGCCGAGCGAGCCGAGCAGCGCGAGCGTGATCTCGTGATCCGGCACGCGCAGCCCGATGGTCTTGCGCGACGGATGCGACAGCCTGCGCGGCACTTCCTTCGTCGCCTGCAGCACGAACACGTACGGCCCCGGCGTGACCGATTTGATCAGCCGATACTGCCGGTTGTCGACCATCGCGAAGTTGGCGAGCTCCGACAGATCGCGCACGAGCAGCGACAGCAACTGCTTGTCGTCGATGCCGCGAATGCGCCGCAGCCGCTCGACGGCAGTCTTGTCGTCCAGATGGCAGGCGAGCGCGTAGCTCGAATCGGTCGGCAGCGCGACGATGCCGCCGTCCTTGATGATTTGCACCGCCTGATTGATCAGACGCGGCTGCGGATTATCCGGATGAATGCGAAAGAATTGGGACATGGGGACGCCTTGTTGTGTCGTTCTTGCCCGTGGAGGCGTCGGCCTCGCGCGTGAGTGCGCGAGCGCGACGCTTCGGCCAAACCGTGCGTGCGATAGATGCCGTGAGGCAAGGACCGTGCGCGTGCGCGCAACACACGCGCCGAAGCGTTACAGCCAGCGCGCCCAGACGGGCGTGAGGTCCTCGGGCAGCGGCGGAAGCCGGCCCAGATCGACGCGCCCTTCCCCCGGCCCGTGAAAGTCCGAACCGCGCGACGCCTCGAAGCCGTAACGGCGCGCGACATCAGCGTACTCGCGGTACTGGTCGGGCGTATGACTGCCGGTCACGACTTCGATGGCCTTGCCGCCCAACTCGATGAACTCGTCGAACAGCGCGGCGAACTGGACCGGCGTGTAGTCGTAGCGGCCCGGATGCGCGATGATCGGCTCGCCGCCTGCGTCGCGAATCCACTGCATCGCATCCGCGAGCTTCGCCCAGCGATGGCCGACGAAGCCCGGCTTGCCGTCGCCGAGATAGCGCGCGAACACGTCGGAGGTCGTCTCGGCGTAGCCTTCGTCGACGAGAAAGCGCGCGAAATGCGTGCGCGAGATCATGTCCGGGTCGTCGGTATAGCGCAGCGCGCCTTCGTACGCGTTCGGAATGCCCACCGCCGCGAGCGCCTCGCCGATGGCCACGCCCCGCGCGGCGCGTCCGTTGCGCGTCGAAGCGAGGCCGTTGACGAGCGCCTGATTCTCCGGATCGACGTTCATGCCGACCACATGCACCGTGCGCGACGCCCACGTCACCGAAATCTCGACGCCCGGCAGATAGCGCATGCCGAGCGCCTCGGCCGCCTCGCGCGCCTCGCGCTGTCCGCCCAGCTGATCGTGGTCGGTCAGCGACCACATTTCGACGCCGCCCGCATGCGCGCGCGCCGCGACTTCGGCGGGCGAAAGCTGGCCGTCCGAGACGGTGGAGTGGCAATGCAGATCGGCGTTAATGGTCGGCTTCATGGAATGTCATTTTACTTGAACGGCATGGAACAACGCTTACCCCGATGACCGCGCCGCGGCCAGCCAAGGCCCAGCCGTCACGCGCAGAACGACTCGATCAGCGCGGCGATGCGCTCGGGCTGGTCGTGATGAATCATGTGCCCCGCATCGCCGACGATCTCCTCGCGCCAGTCGGGGAACGCGGCGAAGCGCGTCTTGAATTCGGCGATCGGTATCGAGCCCGCGAAGCTCGCGAGCGTCGGCGACCCTTCCGCCTCTACGTGCAGCACTTTCGCCTGCACGCGCGACCAGACGGCCATCACCTCGTCGAGGCGATACAACACAGGGCTACGCAGCTTGTGTGCCGGGTCCGCGAGCAGATGAAACGCGCCGTCTGCCTCCTGCCGCGACCAGTGCTGCGCGAGAAAACGCGCGCGCGACCGGGCGAGACGCGGATTCGTGCGAATCAGCCGGTCGGCGACTTCGTCGAGGCTCGCATAGGGGCGCAGCGGGGGCGGCGCGCGCAGATCGTCGAGCCATCGCGTGAGCGCGCCCGCCGCCTGCGAAGGACGCGTCGCGGGCAGTCCGAAGCCTTCGAGATCGACCACGCGCCGCACGCGCGCCGGCCGCGCGCCCGCGTAGAGCAGCGCGACGTTCGCGCCCATGCTGTGGCCGACCAGATCGACTCGGTCCGTGGGCGCGTAATGGTCGAGAAGCGCGTCGAGGTCGGCGAGATAGTCGGGAAAATAGTAGTGTCCGCCGCCCTTTTGCGCGACCGGCCAGTCCGACAGGCCGAAGCCGCGCGCATCGGGCGCGAGCACTTGCCAGTCGCCCGCGAGCGCGTCGACCACGAACTGGAACGACGCCGCGACGTCCATCCAGCCGTGCAGCATGAACAGCATGGGCGCGTCGGGCGAGCCCCAGCGGCGCACGTGCAGGCGCACGCCGCGCGCATCGACGAACTCGGAGCGCGATTCTTTCATGGTCCGCCTCGGCAAATTCGTGAAAAAGGATGACCGTTCACTATAGCGGCTATGCCGATGCGTCGAGTCCGGCCAGCGCGCGGAGCTCGGCTTCATCGAAACCGGCGTCGCGGCGCGCTTCGAAGTTGAACGGGCCGCGCAGCTTCGGCGCGTGATACTGCTCGGCGAGCCGTTCGTAGGTGGCGTGCGGATCGAGCGCCGCCTGATCGCAGAGAAAGCGGAACCAGCGATTGCCGATCAGCACATGCCCGATCTCGTCGCGCAGGATTACGTCGAGAATGGCTGCCGACGCGTGATCGCCCGCCTGCGCGAGCCGCTTGCGGATGGGCGGCGACGCGTCGAGCCCGCGCGCCTCCAGCGTGCGCGGCACGAGCGCCATGCGCGCGAGCACGTCGGCCCGCGTGCGCTCGGCCATTTCCCAGAGTCCGTCGTGCGCCGGGAAGTCGCCGTAAGCGTGCCCGAATTCGGCGAGACGCGCCCGCAGCAGCGAGAAGTGATGCGCTTCCTCGGCGGCTACCTTGAGCCAGTCGACGTAGAAATCGGCGGGCATCGACGGAAAGCGCCACGCGGCGTCGAGCGCGAGGTTGATCGCGTTGAATTCGATATGCGCGAGCGCATGCAGCAGCACCGCGCGCCCCGCTTCCGATTGCATGCCGCGGCGCTTCAGCGACGACGGCTCGACGAGTTCCGGCCGCGCCGGGCGTCCCGGCAGATCGCCGGGATCGACGAGCGCGAGCGCCGGATCGACCGATAACGCGCCCGCGCGCGCGCCTTCGAAGAGCGCACGCGCCCGTTCCGCCTTCGCGATCGGCTCGCGCTCGCGCAGGATTGCGAGCGCCGTGCGGCGGGCGCAGGAGGCGTCGGCATCCGGCTGGAAAGCGGTAGGCGGCGAGAGATTCGGCATGACAGCGGCTAATCGAGAATGGTGGCGCGGAGGCGAAATGCCGCAACCGGCTAAAATGATGATCCGGCAGGGCAAAACACCGCGCAACTATAGCGCCGGCAGGCGCAGCGTCGAGCAAAGACGCGCATTCTAGCGTCGCGCGGCCGGCATCCAATCATCGAAGACGCAAGCCAGAGGAGACACCGTGGCGATCTACAAACTCGGCGACGACGCCCCCACCATTCACGAAAGCGTGTTCCTTGCGGATACCGCGACCATCATCGGCCGCGTCACGCTCGAAGAAAACGCGAGCGTGTGGTTCGGCGCGGCGCTGCGCGGCGACAACGAGCCGATCGTCGTCGGCCACGGCAGCAATGTGCAGGAAGGCGCGGTGCTGCACGCCGACCCCGGCTTTCCGCTGACGATTGCGGCGAACGTCACCGTCGGCCATCAGGCGATGCTGCACGGCTGCACCATCGGCGAAGGGTCACTGATCGGGATTCAGGCGGTGGTCTTGAATGGCGCGGTAATCGGCCGCAACTGTCTGGTTGGCGCGGGCGCGATCGTCACCGAAGGCAAGGTTTTTCCCGACAACACGCTGATTCTCGGCGCGCCCGCGAAGGCGGTGCGCGAAATCGGCGAGGCGGACATCGCCCGCATGCGCGCGGCTACGGCAAGTTACGCCGACCGGCGCGAATACTATAAGGCGCAGCTCGTGCGCATCGGCTGAACGGCGGCGCTGCGCGAGACGCAGAGCGGCACGTTCCGCCTCAACACCCAAGGAAGAGTTGTGAACGACCAGTTGCAGAAATTCATGTTCAACGCGGCGCCGGTGCGCGGCGAGATCGTTTCGCTGCGCAATACGTGGCAGGAAGTGCTCACGCGCCGCGCGTACCCGACGGCCGTGCGCAACGTGCTCGGCGAGATGATGGCCGCGTGCGCCCTGCTTTCGGCGAACCTCAAGTTCGACGGCACGCTCATCATGCAAATTTACGGCGACGGTCCGGTGAAGATGCTGGTCGTGCAATGCAGTTCGGCGCTGACGCTGCGCGCGACGGCCAAGCTAGCAGAAGGCGCGGAAAGCACGCTGCGCGACGACATGCCGCTCGCGGAACTGCTCAACCGCCACGGTCACGGCCGCTGCGTCATCACGCTCGATCCGTCCGACAAGAAGCCCGGCCAGCAGCCGTATCAGGGCATCGTCCCGCTGTCCGGCGAGCACGGACCGCTCGCGTCGATGGCCGAGGTGCTGGAACAGTACATGCATCATTCCGAGCAGCTCGACACGCGCTTGTGGCTCGCAGCGAATACGGACCGCGCCGTCGGCATGCTGTTGCAGAAGCTGCCGGGCGATGGCGGCATCGTCCCGCATCCGGGCGAGCACGACGCCGATACGTGGCAGCGCGTCTGTCATCTCGGCAGCACGCTGTCGAACGAGGAACTGCTGAAGGAAGATCCAGAAACCGTGTTCCGGCGGCTCTTCTGGCAGGAAAACGTGCAGCACTTCGAGCCCGCGCCGGCGCGCTTCCAGTGCACCTGCTCGCGCGAGAAAGTGGGCGGCATGCTGAAGATGCTCGGGCGCGAAGAGGTGGACAGCGTGATCGAAGAACGCGGCAGCGTGGAGGTGCACTGCGAGTTCTGCAATCAGCGCTACGAGTTCGACCCGGTCGACGTTGCGCAACTTTTTGTCGCAAAAGAGCTGTCGCAGGGCGTGAGTCCGGCATCGGATCAGCGGCACTGATCGGTTCGATGCCTTGTCCGGCGGGCCTCAGCGCGCGCCGGACGCGCGCCGGCCGGCCGGAGCGACCGCGCGGCGAGCGGGTTTCGCAGCACGCACCGCGCGCTATGATTGACGCTTGATGAGTTGTCCGACCGGCTGGAGGTCGCAAATGAAAACCGCATCGCTATTGCTGAAACTTTCGTCGTGTGCCGCCGCCGCGCTGCTCGTTAGCGGCTGCATGATGGATCCGCCGGGCCCGTCGCCGATCTATAGCCGTCTGCCTAGTACGCCGACGACGGCGCAGCAGACGCTCACGCCTGAAGAGCATATGCAGCGCTACAACGAGATCGACAGGCAGGCGCTGAGCGAATCGCAGCAAGCCGCGACTGCCGGCAACAACGCGAAGATGATGTCCGGGTACTACACGCCGCCCATCAGCGTGTACGGCGGGTATTCGAGCGGCGGCTGGGGCGGTCCTTACTGGGGCACGGGCGTCGGCATCGGGACGTGGTGGTAACCCGCTCGCGCGAACCGAAAAAATGGCGCAGTCGATCACGACTGCGCCATTTTTATTTGCCCGCTGGGTGCCCGCTGAGTGCTTTATTTCACCCGCCCGCGCCCTGCTTTTTCTTCGCTTCGGCGGCCTTGTCCTTGCGCGCCTTGCGATCCAGATCGCGCAACTCCTGCTTCGAACGCGACACCGGATTCGGCACCACGCGCAACGGCGCGGCGGATACCTGTCCGCGCGTCGAGCCGTTCATGCCCGGCACGTTCGCCGAATTCACAGGCGCAGTCGAATTGGGCGCGACGAACTGCACGAACACCTCGCTGTCCTTCACCATGCCCATTTCATAGCGCGCCCGCTCTTCCACGGCGGCGGTGCCGCTTTGCAGGTCCTGCACTTCGCCTTGCACGCGTTCGTTGCGCAGCTTCAGGTTCGTGTTCTTGTCCGCCTGCTGCGCGAGTTGCTGCTGCAATTCATGCACGCGCAGCCAGCCGCCGTGTCCCCACCAGAGCGGGTACTGGATCAGCGCCAGCAACAAGACCAGAACGACAGTTACGAGCCGCATTCAAGTAGCCGAAATAAGCGCCGCCCTTCGGTCTCGTTCGACACGAGGCCGGGGCGGCGGGCAGAAGATAAGATCAACGTCCTTATCGACTAAAGCGGCAAAAGCTTTAGCGAGGACTTTTAGCGCAAGTTATAAAACGCCGACTTGCCGGGATAGCTCGCGATATCGCCGAGGTCTTCTTCGATACGCAGCAACTGGTTGTACTTCGAGATGCGGTCGCTGCGCGACAGCGAACCGGTCTTGATCTGGCCGGCGTTCAGACCGACCGCGATATCCGCGATGGTCGAATCTTCCGTCTCACCCGAGCGGTGCGAGATGACCGCCGTGTAACCCGCGCGCTTGGCCATTTCGATCGCGGCGAAGGTTTCCGTCAGCGTGCCGATCTGGTTGATCTTGATGAGGATCGAGTTCGCGATGCCCCGCTCGATGCCATCCTTCAGAATGCGCGTGTTGGTGACGAAGAGATCGTCGCCGACGAGCTGCACCTTCTTGCCGAGGCGCTCGGTCAGCGTCTTCCAGCCGTCCCAGTCGCTTTCGTGCATGCCGTCTTCGATGGAGACGATCGGGAACTTGTCGGCGAGCGTCGCGAGATAGTCGGTGAATTCGCCCGACGACAGTTGCAGGCCCTCGCCCGCAAGCTGGTACTTGCCGTCGTGGTAGAACTCGCTCGCCGCGCAGTCGAGCGCGAGCAGCACGTCTTCGCCCGCGCGGTAGCCGGCTTTCTCGATGGCTTGCAGAATGGTCGACAGGCACTCGTCGTTGCTGCCGAAGTTCGGCGCGAAGCCGCCTTCGTCGCCCACTGCCGTGCTCATGCCGCGATCCGACAGGATTTTCTTCAGCGCGTGGAACACTTCCGCGCCGCAACGCAGCGCTTCGCGGAACGTCGGCTGGCTGACCGGGACGATCATGAATTCCTGAATGTCCAGGCTGTTGTTCGCGTGCGCGCCGCCGTTGACGATGTTCATCATCGGCACGGGGAGTTGCATGGCGCCGGAGCCGCCGAAATAGCGATACAGCGGCAAGCCGGCTTCCTCGGCGGCAGCCTTGGCGACGGCCATCGACACGGCGAGCAGCGCGTTCGCGCCGAGGCGCGACTTGTTCTCGGTGCCGTCGAGCTCCAGCAGCGTCTTGTCGAGGAAAGCCTGTTCCGAGGCGTCGAGGCCCATGATGGCTTCGGAGATCTCGGTGTTGATGTGTTCGACTGCCTTCAGCACGCCCTTGCCGCCGTAGCGGCCGGCTTCGCCGTCGCGAAGTTCGATGGCCTCGCGCGAACCCGTGGATGCGCCCGACGGCACTGCGGCGCGGCCCATCGTGCCCGATTCGAGCAACACGTCGCATTCGACGGTCGGATTGCCTCGCGAATCGAGAATCTCGCGGCCGATGATATCTACGATAGCACTCATGGTTTCCTCAAATTGACGATGAATTCTGTCAGTCACGATCGAAGCGGCCAGCGCTGGCTTTACTGCTCTGCTGCGCTGGCCTCGCTTCGTTGGCCTGGCTCAGACCTTCCGGCGCGCGGCCGGTTCACTGCGGCGCTCGTTCGCCCTGTGACGCGGCCTGAAAAGCCTGCGCGCGGGCTCTAGTTGAAGTCGTTTTCGAGAAACGGTCCGCTCTTCACCGCACGATCCAGCGCGATGAGCGTCGTCAGCAGCGATTCCATGCGCGCGAGCGGCACCGCGTTCGGACCGTCCGACTTCGCGCAGGCCGGATCAGGATGCGTCTCCATGAACAGCCCGGCGACGCCCGTGGCGACCGCCGCGCGCGCCAGCACCGGCACGAACTCGCGCTGGCCGCCCGAACTCGTGCCCTGCCCGCCCGGCAACTGCACCGAGTGCGTGGCGTCGAACACGACCGGCGCGTTGGTTTCACGCATGATCGCGAGCGACCGCATGTCCGACACCAGATTGTTATAGCCGAAGGACACGCCGCGCTCGCACGCCATGAAGCGGTCTTCCGAGAGCCCCGCCTCCCGCGCGGCGTCGCGCGCCTTGTCGATCACGTTCTTCATGTCGTGCGGCGCGAGGAACTGGCCCTTCTTGATGTTGACGGGCTTGCCCGAACGCGCGCACGCGTGGATGAAGTCGGTCTGACGGCACAGGAACGCGGGCGTCTGCAACACGTCCACGACCGATGCGACCGCTTCGATCTCATGCTCGGCGTGAACGTCCGTGAGAACGGGCACGCCGAGTTGCTTCTTCACTTCGCCGAGAATGCGCAATCCTTCGTCCATGCCGAGGCCGCGAAACGACTTGCCCGAACTGCGGTTCGCCTTGTCGTACGAGGACTTGTAGATGAACGGGATGCCGAGCTTCTGCGTGATTTCTTTGAGCTGGCCCGCGACGTCGATCGTCATCTGCTCCGATTCGACGACGCACGTGCCCGCGATCAGGAAGAACGGCTGGTCGAGTCCCGCTTCGAAGTGACAGAGCTTCATGCCTGTGCTCCCGCCGTTGCCGCGACCGGCGCAGTCTTCTCGCCGCCCGCCGCGATGCTGTGCGCGCGCGCCGCTTCGACGAACGCCTTGAAGAGCGGATGCCCGTCGCGCGGCGTCGAGGTGAACTCGGGGTGGAACTGCACGCCGACGAACCACGGATGCATCGACTGCGGCAACTCCATCATCTCGGGCAGGTCCTCGCTCGGCGTACGGGCGCTGATGATAAGGCCGCCCGCTTCGAGCTGGGGCACGAAACGGTTATTGACCTCATAACGGTGACGATGACGCTCGTTCACATCCGTGCCGTAGATGCGCTCGGCCATCGTGCCGGGCTTGATCGGGCACTTCTGCGAGCCTAGGCGCATGGTGCCGCCGAGATCCGACTCTTCGCTGCGCTTTTCGATGCGTCCCGCGCGGTCGTACCATTCGGTGATGAGCGCGACCACCGGGTTCGTGGTGCTGGAATCGAACTCGGTGCTGTTCGCGTCCGCGCGCCCGGCGACGTCGCGCGCGAACTCGATGACCGCGAGCTGCATGCCGAGGCAGATGCCGAGATACGGCGTCTTCGATTCGCGCGCATAGCGGATCGCCTTGATCTTGCCTTCGGTGCCGCGACGTCCGAAACCGCCCGGCACGAGCACGGCGTCGAGGTGCTTCAGGCCATCGGCGCCTTCGGCTTCGATCTGCTCGGAATCGATATATTCGATGTTGACCTTGGTCGACGTATGAATGGCCGCGTGACGCAGCGCCTCGATCAGCGACTTGTACGACTCGGTGAGTTCCACGTACTTGCCGACCATGCCGATGGTCACTTCGTGCTTCGGATTTTCGAGCTTCTCGACGAGGTCCGACCACATCTTCAGGTCGGCGGGCTTCGGCGAGAGCTTCAGTTCGTTGCAGACGATTTCGTCGAGGCCCTGGTCGTTGAGCATCTGCGGAATCTTGTAGATGCTGTCCACGTCCCACACCGAAATGACCGCTTCCTCATGCACGTTCGAGAAGAGCGAAATCTTCTGGCGCTCGTCGTCCGGAATCGGGCGATCCGCGCGGCACAAGAGCACATTCGGATAGATGCCGATTTCGCGCAGCTTCTGCACGCTGTGCTGCGTGGGCTTCGTCTTGAGTTCACCCGCGGTGGCGATGAACGGCACGAGCGTCAGGTGCACGAAGCACGCGCTGTGGCGACCCATGCGCAGGCTCATCTGACGCGCGGCTTCGAGGAACGGCAGCGATTCGATGTCGCCCACCGTGCCGCCGATCTCGACGATCGCGACATCCGGCTGGCCGCACGTGGCCGCGGCCGCGCCGCGCTCGACGAACGCCTGAATTTCGTTGGTGATGTGCGGAATGACCTGCACCGTCTTGCCGAGATACTCGCCGCGGCGTTCCTTGCGGATCACCGACTCGTAAATCTGGCCCGTGGTGAAGTTGTTGGCCTTGCGCATCTTCGTGCTGATGAAGCGCTCGTAGTGGCCGAGGTCGAGGTCCGTCTCCGCGCCGTCTTCCGTCACGAACACTTCGCCGTGCTGAAACGGGGACATCGTGCCGGGGTCGACGTTGATGTAGGGATCGAGCTTGAGGAGGGTGACTTTCAGACCGCGCGATTCGAGGATCGCGGCGAGGGAGGCGGCGGCAATACCCTTGCCGAGGGAAGAAACTACGCCGCCGGTGACGAATACATATTTGGTCATCGCTAGATGCTCGCGGGAAAAACGGATTATACCGTAAAGGCAGTCCGCGACCCAGCGGCCGACGTGCCCGAATCACGCTTGCCGATCCGCTTTTCGGTGCTTTTCCGGTGCTATTCCCGCGCACCACTTCCCTGCACGCTCGCGCCCTTTCGAAGGCGATCAACTCATCGCGTGAAGCAGCCGCCGAATGGCGCGTGCCGTCTCGATGGGCCGCTCCATCGGAAAGAGATGGCTGCCTTCGATCCATTCGAAGTGCTCGCCGGCGATGCGTCGCGTCATGCGCAGGCCGACCTGCCGCACTTCGGTGGAATGCGTGCCCGCGACGAAACCGACCGGCACCGGCGCGCCGTGCGCGAAGCGCGCGCCGAGCGTGTGCGGCAGCGTGCGATAGATCAGGTATTCGACGTGCCGGTCGAACGAGAGCGCGCGCGTGCCGTCGGCCTGCGTCTGCGGAATGCCGAAGTCGATGTAATCGGCCAGCATGCGCTCGTCCCAGCGCACGAACGCGGGCTTCGCGCGGAAATGCCGCCATGCTTCGTCGCGGCTCGCCCAGTGCGTGCGGCGCTTTTTCGTCGCGGCCGCGGGCGAGAGGCGTTCATCGAGTCCGGTCCATTGCGTCGCGCGCAGCAGGCCGCTGCGCCATCCCGCGATGATCGGCGAATCCAGCATCACCACGCCCTTCACCCACTGCGGGCGCTTCTGCGCTGCCGTCAGCGAAAGATAGCCGCCGAGCGAATGTCCGACGAGCCACACCTTCGGATGCTTGTCTTGCCGGTAGCGGCTCATGTCCTCGATCAGTTGATCCGCGAGACGCGGCCAGCCCTGCGTGACCGGAAAGCGCGGATCGTGGCCGTATCGTTCGATGCTGCGGATCTCGTGGTCGTCCGCGAGTTCGGCGAACATGGTGCGGTAAGTGGGTGCCGGAAAGCCGTTCGCATGCGAGAAATGGATGATGTCCTTCAAGCGGCTCCTCGTTCTTGTCGTATTGTTTTCAGCGCCCCATCCAGTAACGCGCGTGCGTTTGCCGGTAGCGATCGAGCACGATCTCCTCACCCATGTCGATGCGCGCCGCGCCGTCCTCGTCGCTGCGCGTGAGCGCGATGTCGCGCAACCGGTAGCGCGCGTACACCGTGGGATTCGGATGGTGAAAGCGGTTGCGATAGCCTACCTGAAATACCGCGGCGAGCGGCCCGACCGAATCGAGGAAAGGCTCGGTCGACGACGTGCGGCTGCCGTGATGCGGCACGATCAGGACGTCGGCGCGCAGCGCGGCGCGATCGCGCGCGAGCAGGGTGCGTTCGACGTCCGCTTCGATATCCGCCGTGAAAAGCGCGGCCCGCCCTGCCGCATTCGTCACCTTCAGCACGCAAGCCTGATGATTCGGCGTGCCGGTGAGAGGCCCGGGGTCGGGCCACAGCACGCGAAAGTCCACGCGGTCCCATGTCCAGTGCTGGCCGGCAACGCAACGCAGCCTGTCGCCGCCGCGCTTTCCGGCATCGGACCAGAGCGGATGGCTCGCGGGCAGCGACGCGAGCAGTTGCCGCACCGCGACCGCTTGCAGCACCGCGGGCGCGCCGCCCGCGTGATCCGAATCGGAATGGCTGATGACGAGCGCATCCAGCGAACGCACGCCCGTCGCGATGAGATACGGCGCGACGATGCGCTCGCCCGCGTGCGTCGACTCGGGGCCCGGGCCGGCGTCGAAGAGCAACGTGTGGCGCGCTGTCTCGACGACGAGCGCCGAGCCTTGTCCGATGTCGAGCGCGGTCACGCGAAACGCGCCCTCTGCTACGCCGCTCGACGCGGGTACGAGAAGCGGCAGCCACGTGAGCGGCATGGCGAAGCGCAGCGGCCAGCCGCGCGGCGCGAGCGCCCACGCCGCGCCCGCGAGCGACGCGGCGAGCGCGAACATGCCGGGCTGCGGCAAGCGCCAGAGCGACCATGCGGGGCCTGCGTCGGCTAACCGTTCGAGCGCGTCGAAGAGGATGCACAGTGCGCCGTGCGCTAGATGAAGCATCGGTACGTCGAGCGGTGCCGGAAGGATAAGCGCGACGAGTGTCGCGGGCGTCACGACGAAGCTGATCCACGGAATGGCGAACGCATTGGCGAGCGGGCCGACGAGCGGGATCTGCGAGAACCAGTAGGCGGTCAACGGCGCGAGCGAGAGCGTGACGGCGTACTGGACGCGTGCGCTCGATGCCATGTGCTGCCGCAGCTTCATGGCGGCGCGGCGGCATGCGCCTGTCAGCGACCATGAGCGCCTACGCCGCGGCGCATCAGCGACGGCTTGGCCCGACGCGAACTCATCCGGCAACACCGGATCACGCGCCTCCATGCCCGCGAGCCAGTCGTCGGTGTCATCGGGCGGCGGTTTCTTGGCGCGCCTGCCGTACGCCGCCATCGCATGCAAAATCGCCGCCACCGCGACGAACGAGAGCCAGAACCCCGGCGATGTCACCGCCCACGGGTCGACGATCAGCACCAACGCGAGCGCCCACGCGAGCACGAGCGACGCCGCCGGCCGCCGCCCGCCGACGAACGCGACGGCGAACACGCAAAGCGTCCACAAGGTGCGCTGCGCGGGCACGTTGAATCCGGCGAGCGCGGCATACAACGCCGCGAACGACGCCGCGCCGAGCGCCGCCACTTTCGGCGCCGCCACGACGAGCGGCGCGGGCACGCCGCGCAAGCGGATGCGCTTCCATACGAAGCCACAGATGAACGCCGCAAGCCCCGCGACGAACCCGATATGCAAACCGGAGATCGCAACGAGATGGCTCGTTCCGGTCGCGCGCAGAATCGCCCAGTCGGCATCGCTCACGGCATCCTGCGCGCCCACTGCCAGCGCGACGACGATCCCGCGATGCGGCGCATCCGCGAGCACGGTTTCGATGCGCTGCCGGATGCGCGCGCGCCATCGGTCGATGGCGAGCCACGGTCCGATCGCATCGCCGCGAAGGCGTCGCGCAGGGCGGCTGGCGGACACCGAGCCGGTCGCGCGAATGCCGCGTTCGAGCAAGCTCACTTCTCCATCGCGCAACGAGAAGTTCGCGTTGACATTCGCGCGCTTGAGCCGCGCCGTGAGCGTCCAGCGTTGACCCGCGACGAGCCCGGGCGGCACAGCAGGCGCCCAAAGCAGCCTCACGATGCGCGGAAAATCGCGCAAGCCCGCGCCGTTCGACTCCACTTCGAAGAGAAAACGCGTGCCTTCCGCTTGCGGCTCCGGCAGACCGCGCACGAAGCCGGTCAACTCGATATCGCGCTGCTCGAACTCGACCGGCAAGTGCTGCTGCAAGCGCATTTCCGCGCGCACGGCGGCATAGGCGAAGCCGATCGCAGCGGCTGCAATCGCGAAAGCCACGATGCGACCTCGCCCGCGCCGGATCAACCCGATGCACGCCGCGACGCCAAGAATCGCGATACATGCCGCCCAGCCGCCGACACCCGGCAACGCGGCCTGTTGCTGCAACCACGCGACGCCCAATGCAAAACACAGCAACACCGCCCGCACGCCTCTGCTCTCTTCTATCGTCACGCAAAACGCATCCGCCCGGATCACAAATCAGTGATCCGAAACAAATGCAACCGTGAACGATTATGAAGCCGCGAGCGCGAGCCGGGGCAGCCCGGCGTGCGCGTTAGCCGTTGTGCCTAGTGAAAGCGCGTCTTCGCCGATGCCGCGCAGTTGCGCGAGCACCTTCGCGATGCCCGCGACCTGATCGGGCGTATTGCGGCCCTTGTAGCGCCAGGCGGGCGCAATGTCGGGCGCATCGGTTTCGAGCACGATGGCATCGAGCGGAAGATCGGCCGCAAGCCGTCTGATCTGGCGCGCCCGCTCGAACGTCAGATTGCCGCCGAAACCGAGCCGCATGCCCTGCGCGATGAACGCCTCCGCCTGCTGGAAGCTGCCGTTGAACGCATGCGCGATGCCGCAATGGATGTCGTGCACGCGCAGGCCCTTCAGCACCTTGTCCTGCGACTTGCGCACGTGGCAAATCACCGGCAGTCGGAACTCGCGGGCGAGCTTCAGTTGCTCGTAGTAGAAGAACTGCTGGCGCGCGTCGTCGAGCGTCGGCACGAAGTAATCCAGCCCGATCTCGCCGATGCCGACGAAGCGCGGATCATCCATGCTCGCCGCGATTTGTTCGCGCAGCACGCGCAGATCGTCGTCGGTGGCGCGCGGCGTGAAAAGCGGATGGATGCCGAGCGCATACGCGCCGCCTTCGATGCGATGCGCCAACGCGCGCACCGTATCGAAGTTCGACCGCTCGACGCCCGGAATGACGATGCGCGTCACCGCCGCATCGACCGCCGCGCGGGCCACGGCGTCGCGGTCCGCATCGAACTCGGAGGCATCGAGGTGACAGTGCGTGTCGATCCACATGGCGTCCTCCGAGGCGCGGCGCTCAGACCGGCACCGGCGGCTCTTCGTGCAGCACGCCGTCGCGCAGACGCATGATGCGATCGCAGCGCGCGGCGAGATCGGGATCGTGCGTGACGATCACGAAGCTCGTCTCCAGCGTCTGCGAAAGCTCAAGCATCAGATTGAAAACCGTGTCGGCGGTGCTGCCGTCGAGATTGCCGGTCGGCTCGTCGGCGAGCACGCACGCCGGGCGCGTGACCAGTGCCCGCGCAATCGCGACGCGTTGCCGCTCGCCGCCCGACAATGCGCCCGGCCGATGCTTCGCGCGATGCCCGATGCCGACGCGCTCCAGCATGCCCATCGCTTCCTTGCGCGCGGCGTCCTCGCTCATGCGGCGAATGCGCAGCGGCATCGCGACGTTATCGAGCGCGGTGAATTCGGGCAGCAGATGATGAAACTGGTACACGAAGCCGAGCGCGCGGTTGCGCAGTTCGTTGCGCTCTTTTTCCTTCAGTTCGGTGAACGGCTTGCCGAGCAGCGACACCTTGCCCGCGCTCGGCTCGTCGAGGCCGCCGAGCACATGCAAGAGCGTGCTCTTGCCGGAACCCGACGCGCCGACGATCGCGAGCTTCTCGCCGCGATAGACATCGAGTTGCGCGTTGTCGAGCACCTGCACGTTCGAGCCGCCCTGCACGAAGGTCTTCGAAATCGCCGACGCCTGCAGCACGAGATTGTTTGCCGGAATCAGGTCACTCATAGCGCAGCGCCTCCGCCGGACGAACCTTCGCGCCGCGCCAGCTCGGATAGAGCGTCGCGAGCGACGACAACAAGAACGCGATGACGCCGATCTTCATGACATCGCCCGGCACGAGCTCGGACGGCAGCTCGCTGATGAAATACACCGAAGGCGGCAGGAACTGCACGCCGAGCACATGCTCGATCATCGGCACGAGCCACGGAATGCTCCACGCGATCAGGCAGCCCAGCGACACGCCGAGCGCCGTGCCGATAAAGCCGATGGTCACACCCTGCACCACGAATATCTTCATGATCGAGCCGGGCTGCGCGCCGAGCGTGCGCAGGATGGCGATGTCGGCCTGCTTGTCGGTGACGGTCATGACGAGCGACGACACGAGATTGAACGCCGCCACCGCGATGATCAGCGTGAGAATGATGAACATCATGCGCTTCTCGATCTGCACGGCGGAGAACCACGTCTTGTTCTGCTGCGTCCAGTCGCGGATATAGAGTTCGCCGGAAAGCGTGTGCGACAGTTGCCGCGCGACTTCGGGCGCGCGCTGCATGTCTTTCAGACGCAGGCGCACGCCGGTCGGCGCGGGCAGGCGAAAGAGCGCCTGCGCGTCGCGGATCGAAATGAGCGCAAGCGT
This sequence comes from Caballeronia sp. GAWG1-5s-s, assembly GCF_023631445.1. Taxonomy (NCBI): domain Bacteria; kingdom Pseudomonadati; phylum Pseudomonadota; class Betaproteobacteria; order Burkholderiales; family Burkholderiaceae; genus Caballeronia; species Caballeronia sp. GAWG1-5s-s. The sequence goes on from NZ_JALQDC010000008.1 coordinate 104,894, forward strand.
CGAATCGTATTCGTAGTGACCGGATTCGAAGACGCCGACCACCGTGAACTGCTTCAGGCGCGGCATCATGCCCGCAGGCGTGATGGTGCCTTCGGGCGCGACGAGCGTGATCTTGTCGCCGGTCATGACGCCGAGGTTGGTCGCGAGATCGGCGCCGAGCACGATGCCGAATTCGCCGGGAACCAGGTCCGCGAGCTTGCCCGCGCGCATTTCCTTGCCGATATCCGACACTTCCGGCTCCAGCGTGGGCTCGACGCCGCGCAGCGCGACGCCGCTCACCGCGCCTTGCCGCGTGAGCAGCGCCTGCGCTTCGACGTAGGGCGCCGCGCCGATCACTTCGGGATTGCGCTTGGCCTCCTGCGCGGTCAGTTGCCAGTTGGGCATGGAGCCGGTCGGCGAGAAGATTTCGACGTGCGCGAGCACCGAGAGCATGCGGTCGCGCACTTCTTTCTGAAAGCCGTTCATGACCGAGAGCACGACGATCAGCGCGGCGACGCCGAGCGCGATGCCCGCCATCGACACCAGCGCGATGAATGAGATGAAGCCGTTGCCTGTGGTGCGTTTGCTGGCGCGCGTGTAGCGCCAGCCGATCTGCCATTCGTACGGAAGTTTCAAGCGAATCCTTGTGTCTGGTGTTGCTGCGTTGCTGTACGACGGGGCATGACGAATGCCGCGGTAAATCGCCCCGTAATGGCGGCGCATGACAGGTCCATTCTCCGCGCGCCGCGAAATTTGCGAAAGTTTGCCACACCTCAGGTCGGCGTCGTAACAAGCGCGGGTCTCGCAGCGCTTGGCGCATCGCGCCTGCGCCGATGGCGCCTGCCGCTTTCGCCTACAATGCCGACCATCATGCCCGTTCCCGACCTTCACCTTCTGCTGCCGTTCGCCCTGCCCTCGGCGGCGGACGCCGCAACCGCGCTGCACGGACTGGAAAGCGCGGCGCTCGACACGCTGCTCGCCCGCGCCACGCTCGAAGAACGCGTGATCGGCGAAGACTTTCAGCGCACGCTGCCGCACGAGCGCTGGATCGCGCAACGCTATGGCATCGTTTCGCCGAACGCCAGTCAACGCTACGCCGACGACGCTCCGCTCGCGCCCTTCATGCTTTTAGCCGATGGCGGCGATCCCGGCGCCTCCGAGGCTGGCGACGCCGCCCTTTGGGCCTGCATCGAGCCGGTTCATGTGCGCATCGCGCACGATCATCTGGTGTTGATCGATCCGGCCACGCTCGGCGTGCGCACCGAAGAAGCGCGCGCGCTGCTGGACACCGCCCGGCCGGTCATCGAAGACCTCGGCATTGCGGTGCAGGCGCCCACGCCGCTGCGCTGGTACGTATCAGGCGATGCGCTCGGCGCGCTCGCGGGCGCGTCGCCGTTGCGCGCGGCGGGACGCAACATCGAAATCTGGCTGCCGCACGAAGCCCGCACCGGCGAACGCTCGCGCCCGTGGATGAAGCTGCAAAACGAAGTGCAGATGGCATGGTTCGAACATCCGCTGAACGTCGAGCGCGAGTCGCGCGGACTGCCGCCGATCAATTCGATCTGGCTGCACGGACAAGGCGCGATGCGCCCGGTCACGCGCCCGTTCGCCGCCGTGATGTCCGATGCCGCCGCCACGCGCGGCCTCGCGCTCGCTTCGGGCGTGAAGCCTTCCATGCCGCCGGAGTCGTTCGCAGCGCTCGCGAAAGACGGCGGCGAAGGCGCGACGCTCGTCGAACTGGACCCGTTCTCGGCGCCGTTCATCGAGCAGGACTGGGCGCGCTGGAACGCCGCGCTCACGACGCTCGAAGACGCGTGGTTCGCGCCGGCGCTCGATGCGCTATCGAGCGGTTCCCTCAAGCGCCTGCGTCTCACGCTATGCGGCGATACCGGCTCGGTCACGCTATCGGTCACGCGCGGCGACTTGCGCAAGTTCTGGCGCCGCCGGCCGATCGCGGCGCTTCTCATCGAATAAAGGCTCTTCCCGCATGACGCGAATCGTTACCCGCGCCTCGTCCCCCGCCGATGCCGAAGCCCTGATGCGCCACGGCCTGCACCCCGTGATCGCGCGGCTCTACGCGGCGCGCGGCGTCACGTCGCCGGACGAAGTCGAAACCGAGTTGAAGCGCCTGCACGCGCCCGTCGGCCTGAAGGGCTGCGACGCCGCCGCCGCCGTGCTCGCCGATGCGCTCGCGGCGGGCAAGCGCATGCTCGTCGTCGCGGACTACGACTGCGACGGCGCGACCGCCTGCGCGGTTGCCGTGCGCGGCCTGCGCATGTTCGGCGCGACCATCGACTATCTCGTGCCGAACCGCTTCGAATACGGCTACGGGCTGACGCCGGAAATCGTCGAACTGGCCGCGCGCTCGCCGCTCGGCGCGCCCGACTTGCTGATTACGGTCGATAACGGCATCGCGAGCGTCGAAGGCGTCGCGGCGGCCAACGCGCTCGGCATCGACGTCGTCGTGACCGATCATCACCTGCCCGGCGACGAACTGCCGGCCGCCCGCGCGATCGTCAATCCGAACCAGCCGGGCTGCGGCTTTCCGAGCAAATGCATCGCGGGCGTCGGCGTGATGTTCTACGTGCTGCTCGCGCTGCGTGCCGAACTGCGCCGGCGCGGCGCGTACGAGCGCACGCCGGAGCCGCGTCTGGACGGCTTGCTCGATCTCGTCGCGCTCGGCACCGTGGCCGACGTCGTGAAGCTCGACTGCAACAACCGGATTCTCGTCGCGCAGGGTTTGAAGCGCATCCGCGCGGGCCGCATGCAGCCGGGCATCGCCGCGCTATTTCGTGCGGCGGGCCGCGACGCGCGCGCCGCGTCCGGCTTCGATCTCGGCTTCGCGCTCGGGCCGCGCCTGAACGCGGCGGGACGGCTGTCGGACATGTCGCTCGGCATCGAATGCTTGACGACCGACGACATCGGCCGCGCATGGGAACTCGCGCAGCAACTCGACGCGATGAACCGCGAGCGGCGCGAGATCGAAGCCGGCATGCAGCAGCAGGCGCTCGCCGAACTGCAATCGTTCGATGCCGGCGAGCGCGCGACGCTCACGCTCTATGACGCGAGCTGGCATCAGGGCGTGATCGGCATCGTCGCGGGACGGCTGAAGGAGCGCTTTCACCGGCCGTCGTTCACGTTCGCGCACGCCGATGACGCCGGCACGCTCTCGAAAGGCTCCGGCCGCTCGATTCCGGGCTTCCATCTGCGCGATGCGGTCGACCTCATCAGCAAGCGCGAGCCCGGTCTCATCCACAAGTTCGGCGGCCACGCGATGGCGGCCGGCCTGACCCTCGCCACCGCCGACATCCCGCGCTTCACCGACGCGTTCGAAGCGGTCGGCCGCGAGTGGCTGACGGCCGACGCGCTCTCGCGGACCATCGAGACGGATGGCGAGCTGGAGGACGCGTACTTCACGCCGCAATTCATCGAACTGCTGGACGCCGCCGTCTGGGGACAGGGCTTTCCGGCGCCGACGTTTTCGGGCGAGTTCGACGTCGCGTCGCAATCGCTCGTGAAAGACAAGCACCTGAAGCTGCAACTGATGCGCGGGCGTCAGCGTTTCAACGCGATCTGGTTCAACCACGTCGATCCGCTGCCGCCGCGCGCGACCGTCGCGTACCGGCTCGTCAGCGATTCGTGGAACGGCGTGGCGCGCGTGCAGCTGATCGTCGAGCACGCGGCTTAAGCGGGGTCGGCATCCGCCGGCACAACATCCGCTGATCGCCGGCTGCGCCAATACGGCGCGACCACGGCCGCGTTCCCGCTGGCAACGAACACCGGAGCCCTGCGCGAAGCGCCTGCGCGCGGACGACAAAGCGCCCCGCTTCGCGTGTAGCGGCGTGCGTCCGCGTGCGCCGCCAGCGCGGGAAAAGCGTGTCGATCGGCTATAATTTGACCTTTTTACGAAGCCGAAGATCGACAATGGAAGCAGAACGTCTCAACGCGATCGAAAGCCTTCTGGCCGACCTGCGCCGCCGCGCGGGCGAGCTACGGGGGTATCTTTGACTACGACGCCAAGTCAGCGCGTCTAGCCGAAGTCAACAAGGAACTCGAAGACCCGAACGTCTGGAACGACTCGAAGAACGCGCAGGCGCTCGGTCGTGAAAAGAAGCTGCTCGACGGCGTGGTGTCGACGCTCTCCGCCCTCGACAACGACCTGCGCGACGCCGAAGAGCTCTTCGAGATGGCGCGCGAGGAAGGCGACGAGGACACGCTCGTCGCCTGCGAATCCGACGCTCAGGCGCTGAAGAGCCGCGTCGAAGACATGGAATTCCGCCGGATGTTCTCGAACCCGGCCGATCCGAACAACTGCTTCATCGACATTCAGGCGGGCGCGGGCGGCACCGAGGCGTGCGACTGGGCGTCCATGCTGCTGCGCCAGTACCTGCGCTACTGCGAGCGCAAGGGCTTCAAGACCGAAGTGCTCGAAGAATCCGAAGGCGACGTCGCGGGCATCAAGAGCGCGACGATCAAGGTCGAAGGCGAGTACGCGTACGGCTATCTGCGCACCGAAACGGGCATTCACCGGCTCGTGCGCAAGTCGCCGTTCGATTCGTCGGGCGGGCGGCACACGTCGTTCTCGTCGGTGTTCGTGTATCCGGAAATCGACGATTCGATCGAGATCGAGATCAATCCGGCCGATATCCGCACGGACACGTATCGCGCATCGGGCGCTGGCGGCCAGCACATCAACAAGACGGACTCCGCCGTGCGTCTCACGCACGCGCCGACCGGCATCGTCGTGCAGTGCCAGAACGACCGCTCGCAGCACCGCAACCGCGCCGAAGCCATGCAGATGCTGAAGGCGCGTCTGTACGAATTCGAAATGCGCAAGCGTCAGGCGGAGCAGGACAAGCTCGAATCCAGCAAGACGGACGTGGGCTGGGGCCATCAGATCCGCTCCTACGTGCTCGACCAGAGCCGCGTGAAGGACCTGCGCACCAACGTCGAAATGAGCAACACGCGCGCCGTGCTCGACGGCGACCTCGACGACTTCATCAGCGCGAGCCTGAAACAAGGCGTTTAAGTCTTCGAGCGGCGCGGCTACCGGTCGCGCCGCCTTCGTTTCATCCGCCGCGCATTTGCCGCACATCCGCAGCATCACAAGCCAAGAATCATCATGACCGAACCGACTCAGACGAGCGCCGCTCCCGAACTGGAAGACAACCAGATCATCGCCGAGCGCCGCGACAAGCTGCGCTCGCTGCGTGAGCAAGGCGTCGCCTATCCGAACGATTTCCGCCCGACGCACCAGGCGGCCGCGCTGCAAAGCGACTACGCCGAGACCGACAAGGAGACGCTGGAAGCGAATCCCCTGCCCGTCGCGCTCGCGGGCCGCATGATGCTCAAACGCGTGATGGGGAAAGCGAGCTTCGCGACGGTTCAGGACGGTAGCGGTCAGATTCAGTTCTTCGTGACGCCCGCCGATGTCGGCGCGGACGTTTACGAGGCATTCAAGAAGTGGGACCTGGGCGACATCATCGCCGCGAAAGGCGTGCTGTTTCGCACGAACAAGGGCGAGCTGTCGGTGCGCTGCACGGAACTGCGGCTCTTGTCGAAGGCGCTGCGTCCGCTGCCGGACAAGTTCCACGGCCTCGCCGATCAGGAAATGCGCTATCGCCAGCGTTACGTCGATCTGATCGTCACGCCGGAGTCGCGCAAGACGTTCATGGCGCGCACGAAGGCCGTCACGTCGATCCGCAACTTCATGGCGCAAGCGAACTTCATGGAAGTCGAAACGCCGATGCTGCATCCCATTCCGGGCGGCGCGGCGGCGAAGCCCTTCGTCACGCACCACAACGCGCTCGACATGCAGATGTTCCTGCGCATCGCGCCGGAGCTTTATCTGAAGCGGCTAATCGTCGGCGGCTTCGAGCGCGTGTTCGAGATCAATCGTAATTTCCGGAACGAAGGCGTCTCGCCGCGCCACAATCCAGAATTCACGATGATGGAGTTTTACGCGGCCTACACGGATTACCGCTGGCTGATGGACTTCACCGAACAACTGATCCGTCAGGCCGCCGTCGATGCGCTCGGCACCGCGACCATCACATATCAGGGGCGCGAGCTGGATTTGTCGAAGCCGTTTCATCGCCTGACCATCAATCAGGCGATTCAGAAGTACGCGCCGCAGTACACCGACGCGCAGCTTGCCGACGCCGTGTTCCTGCGCGCGGAACTGAAGAAGTTCGGCGTCGATACGACGCAGCCCGCCTTCCTGAACGCAGGCATCGGCGCGTTGCAGTTGGCGCTCTTCGAAGAGACCGCGGAATCGCAGTTGTGGGAGCCGACGTATATCGTCGACTATCCGATCGAGGTCTCGCCGCTCGCGCGGGCGTCGGATTCGGTGCCGGGCATCACGGAGCGCTTCGAGTTGTTCATCACGGGCCGCGAGATCGCGAACGGCTTCTCGGAGCTGAACGATCCGGAAGATCAGGCCGCGCGCTTCCAGAAGCAGGTTGACCAGAAAGACGCGGGCGACGAGGAAGCCATGTACTTCGACGCGGACTATATCCGCGCGCTCGAATACGGCATGCCGCCGACGGGCGGCTGCGGCATCGGCATCGACCGGCTGGTCATGCTGCTGACCGACAGCCCGAGCATCCGCGATGTGATTCTGTTCCCGCATCTTCGTCGCGAAGACTGAGCGGGCGAAGCGGTTCGTTCTCGGTGAAAAGCGCGTCCTTCGGGGCGCGTTTTTTTTGGTCCTTCGTGGATGTCCGGGGAACCGCTCGCGATAGGCTTTGTTCGGCCAAGAAGGGACATTCGTGCTGGAGTTTAAATGACCGAACCACGGCAGCGCGGCGCTATGGTTGTCAACCCCGCTTCTGCGTTGATCTCATGACGATTCAGACTTGCGTTAGTATGTTGATGAGACGGAGACTTTAAGCTCTGCGAACCTCATACAATCACACCGATGGCAACGAGGGTTAAATGCAAATTACGAACGAAGCTCTATTTAAAAATGCCCTTCAAAGCGGCATCAACCTGTTTCTGGGTGCGGGATTTTCGCTTCTAGCCGAGGGTGTGCGAGGAAATCTCCCGGTGGGCGATACTCTGAAATTGGAGCTTCTGAAAGAGTTTTTGAATCGCGATAAGTCTTCTCTCACTCTTTCTCAAATTTGCCAAATGATCGCGAAGGGGAAAAAGAAAGAGCTTCAAGATTATTTGATTGACAGATTCACGGTCCTTGATTTCGACAAAAAATACAATGCCATAGAGCGAATCGCGATGAAATCTATTTTCACGACAAACATTGATAATTTGATATTCCAAATATACGCGCAAAGTGATGAGTTTTATGTCAACGATATTCTTTTGCGAGGCCCCGCCACCCCTAGCAAGAGTGCGATCGACTACATCGCCTTGCACGGTTGCGTAATCCATCCAAACAAAAAATTTGATTTTTCTCCCATCGAAATCGCTTCGAGTTTTGAGCGCGATAAAGATAAATGGTTCGGATATATGAGTCGCATTCAGATGTGGCCTACTCTGTATTGGGGATACCGACTCGAAGACGCGGGCGTTCTTCAATCATTGGCGACTGAAGCCACAAACGGAAGGTCCAAAGCCGATTCGTGGATAACCGTTCGAAAACAGGATGATGAGGCCATCGAATATTTCGAGTCGTTAGGTTTCCACGTCATCGTTTGCGATACCGACGAGCTTCTCACTTATATCGCAAATGTGCCGCAAAAAAAGCGTCCGGGTTTTGTAAAATCTAAGATATTATCGAAATTCCCTGAATACGCGGTCCCGGATCTCTCGGCCGTGGTTGTTAGATCCGTGTCCGAGTTTTATCTGGGCGCCGAACCAACGTGGTATGACGTCTACGGCGGAGGTATTCACAAAACTCAGCACTTCGCCGCTGCGAAAAATGCGGTGTACGAGGACAAGCACGTTTTGCTTTGGGGTCGCCGGTCACTGGCAAGTCAACGCTTCTCAAGCAACTTGCCACGGCAGTTACGCAAGACGGCCCAGTGTTATATATCGATGAAGTCACGCCGGAGAAAGCAACCTTGCTCGCGCGCGAAGCCGATCATCAGTCGGCCGATATTTTGATTTTCATCGATAACGCTGCCGACGCTACAGATGCGATTAACATCCTGTCGCGTTGCAGGAAGGTGAAGATCATAGCCGCCGAACGCGACTACTATTTTGATATCGTCTCGCACAAGTTTAACAAAAGTGAATTCACTATTCTTGACGTGTCGGGACTGGCGGATAGTGATATACAAGAGATTCAGAATTTGATCCCAACAGATGTTTCGCGCAGAGACTTTCGCCGCGATCTTGGTGACTTGGACTCTCAAGAGCAGCCGACGATTTTTGAGTTTTTCATAAAAACCATTATAGACAATTCGTTAATCGAGCGATTCCTTGCGGCCCTAAAGGAACTGAAATCGACCGACTTGCTGAAGCACGATCTGCTTATAGCGGCTTGTTATCTTTATAACTGCCGGGTTCCGATGTCTTTAGACGTCGCAGCGGCATTTTCTTCTTCGTATTCTGTAAACGCTATTGAGGCAAAGAATATCCTAGACGGCGTTGGATCTTTATTGTCTCCGTATGAGGGTGCGCTGGCAGAGCTCAGGGAAAATTATTACGTGCCGCGCTCGCGGTCAATAGCCGAAACGGTGTTGCAAAAGGTAGCTGGCAACGACTTGCGCCGTGTTTTTGACAACTTTCATAACTACGTTTCCCCAACAAAGATCACGCGTTATGACATTTTCAAGAGAAGCGCCTACGACGCGAGATTAATGAAACGCGCCTATCCGAATTTTAGGGATGGGATAGAATTTTATGAGTCAGCGTTTACTCGTGATCCTTCTCATTATTTGAAGCAACAGGGCGCGCTCTATCTGTCCGATAGAGGTCAAACTGAACTTGCTTTTTCATGGATTGATCAAGCTCGATCCATGGCCGGAAAGAACAATCCCACTATTCGCAATAGTTATGCGGTCATTCTGTTTGATGCTAACTATAGCAAACCTGTTGATGCCGACGTTGTAGCAACTTTAAATGAAAGCATGCAGATTCTGGATGATTGCTATAACTACGATAAGAGAAAGGCTTACCACGCCAAAGTGTTTGCCGAGCAAGCTCTTAGTTTTTACGAAAAAGTTCCAGATGAACCCAACATTAAATCGTATCTGGTGAAGGCCCAAAAATGGATTGATGCGGAACGGACTCAACGGAAGAGCGCGCGATGGATGAATCCGCTCAATCGCAAACTGAGTGCTGCACTAAGATCGTTATAACTCGAGTTGACGCGTGACCTGCTCTTGTTTAACACGTGGCTATTGATTTTACACTCAACAACAACAGTCTGACGAGGATGCTTGCGATGGACCGGGCTGGGTCGGAGCAGGAAAGCGCAAAGATTGTGACCTCGAAACTACGAAGGCAATCGCGATAAGGGCGGCAATTTTTCTCATGGCGATCTCGTTTCACGTGACGGCAGACCAATCCTACATCACGCCGCCTTGCGGAATACTGAGTAGTCAAAGTCCGTGACCAGACTATCCGATCTGCGCGTCATGTTTGCGCGGTCTTTACGAACGGCTGTGTGCTGTCGATCTTTTCCGTAAACGGACGTTTTCGGGCCTGCTCATGAATGACGCATAAGGGTCGCATACGGCGTCTCCCCGCTGATCCAAGCCCGTCACGCCTGGCATCCAACGTGCTTCTGTCAAGAAAAAGGCAGTTACAACCTGAAAAAGCGCCGATGCGGCATCTGCGCCAGAATTGATGCATCGGTACTTCGCCTCGAACGGAGGTTAGAAATGGACAACGGGACCAACAACATCACGCCCACGCCCGGCACCGGCGAGCCGCACCGCCTGCATCCGCTGGTCGCGACGGCTGCGGGCGCGGTTATCGTCGCGAGTCTCGCGGCAACGGCCGCCGTGACGGGAATCTTCCCGGGCGCGCACAGCACTTCCGCGCAGAACGCGCAGACGCAGACCGCCGCGGTCGCGCAGCAACAACCGGTGGTCGCGCCCGCCGCGCCGTCGGCCGCCCAGCCGGTAGTCGCGCAAACCGCGCCCGCGCCCGCCCCGGCGCCGCAAACCGCGACTCAGCCGGTGCAGCAAGCGCCTGTGCAGCAGCCTGCGCAACCATCATACGCACAGCAGCCGCCGCAACACTCCGCCTATTGCTCGACGTGCGGCACCGTCGAAGCCGTCTCCGCCGTGCGTCGCGAAGGGCACGGAACGGGCATCGGCGCGGTCGGTGGCGCGGTGGCGGGCGGCGTCGTAGGAAATCAGTTCGGACGCGGCGGCGGCCGCACCGCCATGACGCTGCTCGGCGCGCTCGGCGGCGGGCTCGCGGGCAATTCAGTCGAAAAGCACCTGCGCAGCGAAACCGATTACTCGGTACGCGTGCGGATGGAAAACGGCAAGACGCGCTATTTCACCTACCATCAGCAGCCGCCGTTCGCGCAGGGCCAGCATGTGCGCGTGCATAACGGCACACTGGTCGACGCGGGATAACACGCCGACCGCCACACGCAAAAAAGGGCGACGGGTTTCGCGACCCGTCGCCCTTTTTGCATCGAAAGTGATCTGCGCTAGTGATCCCGTTGCGAGCTGCGCGCGGGATTCGGCCTGCCACGCATGGCCATGTACGCCCACCAGACGTAGCCCGAGAACCCGTACAGCACGAAGAGGCAAAACAGCATGACGGGCGGATCAGAGGAGACGAGCACGAACGCCACCACGACCAGCAGCACGCCCGCGAACGGCACGCGATAACGCACATCGAGCGCCTTGCCGCTGTAGAACGGCGCGTTCGACACCATCGTGACGCCCGCGTAAATGGTCAGCGCGAACGCGACCCACGGCAGCCACACGAGCTTGAGCGGCACGCGATTGTCGGTTGCGAGCCAGACGAAGCCGGCGATCAGCGCCGCCGCGGCCGGACTCGGCAAGCCCTGGAAATAGCGCTTGTCGACCACGCCGACGTTCGTATTGAAGCGCGCGAGCCGCAGCGCCGCGCCCGAGCAGTACACGAACGCCGCGAGCCAGCCCCAGCGCCCGAGGTCCTTCAGCACCCATTCGTACATGACGAGCGCCGGCGCGACGCCGAACGACACCATGTCCGACAGGCTGTCGAACTGCTCGCCGAACGCGCTCTGCGTATGCGTCATGCGCGCGACGCGGCCGTCCATGCCGTCGAGCACCATCGCGACGAAAATGGCGATGGCCGCGATCTCGAAACGCACGTTCATCGCCTGCACCACGGCGAAGAAGCCGCAGAAGAGCGCGGCCGTGGTGAACGCATTCGGCAGCAGATAGATGCCGCGCTTTCTCAGGAATTGCTGCCGCTTCGCGCGCCGCGTTTCCACGGCGCCGACGTCTTGCACCGCCTTGTTGCGACGGAACGCGCGCGGCGGCGCCCCGTTCATGCGGTTCCGGCGCGGTTTGAATGCCGCCATCGACGCCTCCGCGTTATTCCGCGAACTCGGCGAGAATCGTCGACGAGGCGGATACCTTCTCGCCGATCGCCACGCGCGGCCGGCTGCCCACCGGCAGATACACGTCGACGCGCGAACCGAAGCGGATGAAGCCGTAGCGTTGACCGCGCGTGAGCGGCTCGCCCGCGTGGACGTAGCAGAGAATGCGCCGCGCGATCAGTCCGGCGATCTGCACCGACGTCACCGTATGCCCCGTCGCGGTTTGCAGCACGATGGCGTTGCGCTCGTTCTCGGTCGACGCCTTGTCGACAGCCGCGTTCAGATACGCGCCCGGGAAATACTGCACTTTGGTGATCGCGCCGTCGACCGGCGAACGCTGCGAGTGCACATTGAACACGTTCATGAACACGCTGATCTTCAGCGCCTCGCGGCCCGCGTACGGATCATGCGCGGTTTCCACCGCGACGATGCGCCCGTCGGCCGGACACAGCACGGCATTGGCCTGCGTGGGAATCGGGCGCGGCGGATCGCGGAAGAACTGGACGACGAAAATCACGATCAGCCAGAAGATCCAGGCGAAGCCGAAGCCGCCGATCGCCTGCACGAGAATGGCAACGACGGCCGCGATGGCGATGAACGGCCAGCCTTCGCGGGCAATGATCGGATGGGGATAGTTCATGAACGAGGTCTGTGTTTTGAAAACCCGTAGGATAGCAAAAGCCGCCCTCGGCACAGCGGCTTCGGGCGGCTTTCATGACAGCAAGAACCGTGACGCGCGAAAAACTTAGTTCTTCGACTGGTCGACGAGCTTGTTCTTGGCGATCCACGGCATCATCGCGCGCAGCTTCTCGCCGACTTGCTCGATCTGATGCTCGGCCGTCAGGCGGCGGCGCGATTGCAGCGTCGGCGCGCCGGCGCGATTCTCGATGATGAAGCTCTTCGCGTATTCGCCGGTCTGGATGTCCTTCAGCACGGCCTTCATCGCCTTCTTCGTCTCTTCTGTGACGATGCGCGGACCCGTCACGTACTCGCCGTACTCGGCGTTGTTCGAGATCGAGTAGTTCATGTTGGCGATGCCGCCTTCGTAGATCAGGTCGACGATCAGCTTCAGTTCGTGCAGGCACTCGAAGTACGCCATTTCGGGCGCGTAGCCCGCTTCCACCAGCGTTTCGAAGCCGGCCTTGATCAGGTCGACCGTGCCGCCGCACAGCACCGCCTGTTCGCCGAAGAGGTCGGTTTCGGTTTCTTCACGGAAGTTCGTTTCGATGATGCCCGCGCGGCCGCCGCCGTTGGCCACCGCGTACGAGAGCGCCACGTCGCGCGCCGAGCCGGTCTTGTCCTGCGCGACCGCGATCAGGTGCGGCACGCCGCCGCCTTGCGTGTACGTGTTGCGCACGGTGTGACCCGGCGCCTTCGGCGCGATCATGATGACGTCGAGATCGGCGCGCGGAATCACCTGGCCGTAGTGCACGTTGAAGCCGTGCGCGAACGCGAGCGCCGCGCCGTTCTTGATGTTCGCGTGGACTTCCTTCGCGTACACCTCGGCGATCTGCTCGTCGGGCAGCAGCATCATCACGACGTCGGCGCCCTTCACCGCTTCGGCCACTTCCTTGACCGGCAGACCGGCGTTCTCGGCCTTGCTCCACGAAGCGCCGCCCTTACGCAGGCCGACCGTCACGTTCACGCCGCTTTCCTTCAGGTTCAGCGCGTGCGCATGGCCTTGCGAGCCATAACCGATGATGGTGACTTGCTTGCCCTTGATGAGGGAGAGGTCGGCGTCTTTGTCGTAGAAAACTTTCATGGTGGTTCCTTGAGTCCTGGGTCTGTCTCCGCGCGATGCAGAGGAAATGAGTCGAGTTGCGTGTGGTGCTACACCTTCAGGATGCGCTCGCCCCGGCCGATGCCGGAACTGCCCGTGCGAACCGTCTCCAGAATCGCCGTGGCGTCGAGCGCCTGAATGAACGCGTCGAGCTTGTCGGAGGCGCCCGTCAGTTCCATGGTGTAGGTCTTTTCGGTCACGTCGATGATGCGGCCGCGGAAGATATCCGCCATCCGCTTCATCTCTTCGCGTTCCTTGCCGACTGCCCTTACCTTGATGAGCATCAGCTCGCGCTCGATGTGGGCGCCCTCTGTCAGGTCGACCACTTTCACCACCTCGATCAGGCGGTTCAGGTGCTTCGTGATCTGTTCGATCACGTCGTCCGAGCCGATGGAGACGATGGTGAGCCGCGACAGCGAACTGTCTTCGGTCGGCGCCACCGTCAGCGTTTCGATGTTGTAGCCGCGCGCGGAAAAGAGCCCGACGACACGCGATAACGCGCCCGGCTCGTTTTCCAGCAGTACGGAGATGATGTGTTTCATGTGCGTGTTTCCCGATATGTCCAGAAGAAGCGTTCGTCCGAAAAACCCGCGCGCGGCGCTCGTCCTTTGTGAAGACAGGCGCGCACGAGCCTCGCGTGACAAAGCCGCGTTATAGATCCTCAGAGCCGAGCAGCATTTCCGTGATGCCCTTGCCTGCCTGCACCATCGGAAATACGTTTTCGGTCGGATCGGTCTGGAAGTCGAGGAACACGGTGCGATCTTTCAGACGCAGCGCTTCCTTGAGCGCCGGTTCGACGTCCGCGGTCTTTTCGACGCGAATGCCGACGTGGCCGTACGCTTCGGCGAGCTTCACGAAGTCGGGCAGCGCGTCCATGTACGAACTGGAATAGCGCTTCTTGTATTCGATCTGCTGCCACTGGCGAACCATGCCGAGATAGCGGTTATTGAGCGAGATGATCTTGACCGGCGTGTTGTACTGCTTGCAGGTCGAGAGCTCCTGAATGCACATCTGGATGGAGCCTTCGCCCGTGATGCAGACCACGTCCTCGTCGGGATAGGCCATCTTCACGCCCATCGCGGCGGGCAGGCCGAAGCCCATCGTGCCGAGGCCGCCCGAGTTGATCCAGCGGCGCGGCTTGTTGAACGGATAGAACTGCGCCGCCCACATCTGATGCTGGCCGACATCCGAACACACGAAGGCGTTGCCGTCGGTCAGCTCCGCGAGCTTCTCGACGACGTACTGCGGCTTGATGATCTCGCTCTTGCGGTCGTAGGCGAGGCAGTCTTTCGCGCGCCAGCCTTCGATCTCGTCCCACCACGACTTGAGCGCGGCCGTATCCGGCCCGTGCTCCGCGTGCTGAAGCTGCTCGATCAGCTCTTTCAGGACTTCCTTCACGTCGCCGACGATCGGGATATCGACCTTCACGCGCTTCGAGATGGACGACGGATCGACGTCGATATGAATGATCTTGCGCGGCGACGAAGCGAAGTGCTTCGGGTCGCCGATCACGCGGTCGTCGAAGCGCGCGCCGATGGCGATCAGCACGTCGCAGTGCTGCATGGCCATGTTGGCTTCGTACGTGCCGTGCATGCCGAGCATGCCGAGGAACTTCTTGTCGCTCGCGCGATAGCCGCCCAGACCCATCAGCGTGTTGGTGACGGGATAGCCGAGCAGATCGGCGAACTGGTTCAGTTCGCGCGATGCGTCCGCGAGAATGATGCCGCCGCCGGTGTAGATGTACGGACGCTTTGCCGACAACAGCAGTTGCACGGCCTTGCGGATCTGGCCGGAATGGCCCTTCGTCACCGGATTGTACGAGCGCAGCGACACGCTCTTGACCGGCTCATAACGGCACGGCGCTTTCGACACGTCTTTCGGAATGTCGATCAGCACCGGGCCGGGACGCCCCGTGCGCGCAATGTAGAAGGCTTTCTTGACGGTGGCGGCGAGATCGCGCACGTCCTTCACGAGGAAGTTGTGCTTGACGCAGGGCCGCGTGATGCCGACGGTGTCGCATTCCTGGAACGCGTCGAGCCCGATGGCCGCGGTGGGCACCTGCCCGCTGATGACGACGAGCGGAATGGAATCCATGTAGGCCGTGGCGATGCCGGTGACGGCATTGGTGACGCCCGGGCCGGAGGTCACGAGGCACACGCCCACCTTGCCGGTCGAGCGCGAATACGCGTCGGCGGCGTGCACGGCGGCCTGCTCGTGGCGCACGAGAATGTGCTGAATCAGGTCCTGCTTGTACAGCTCGTCGTAGATGTAGAGTACCGAGCCGCCGGGATAGCCCCACACGAACTCGACGTTTTCGTCGGCGAGCGCGCGCATGAGCACGGTCGCACCGATCGAATCGGCTTCGTGAGAGGGAGTGGTATCCGACGTGGAGAATTCCGCGCTAGGCATGTTCATTCATCACCTTTCGAATTTTCGGCAAAAAATTGATCGGGTGCTCTCTGCCGGGCTTGTGGCTCGGGTTCAAGCGGCGCGTCTTGGTTTGACAGGCGAACTTCTTGGGCTCGCCTCAAAGCAGACAATTCACTTTATGATGCGAGTCGGGAACGATAGCCCGTTTTTGCGCGCACGGTCAAGCAAAAATTTCCCCGCCACGCCTGGAATGCTTCGTTCGGGCGTTTTTCTCTCGCCCTGAGCACGCAATACGGCGCAACAAATCGTTTCCCGATCCTCCCGCGACAGCGAAAATTTGCTAGCATCCGCAGGTTTTCCTGGAACTCCACAATCTCTTTCGACGCAAATTCGTTGCGCCGGGTCCCCAACGGATGGCATCAGACAAGGAACTCGCCGATTTTCTGGCGGGCGTCGAAAGACGCGCGTTCAAGCAGACCGTGTACACCGTCCGCGACGACGACGCGGCGCTCGACATCGTCCAGGACGCCATGATCAAGCTCGCGGAAAAATACGGCGACAAGCCGTCGGCCGAGCTTCCTCTTTTGTTCCAGCGTATCCTCCAGAATGCGACGCACGACTACTTTCGCCGCCAGAAGGTTCGCAATACCTGGATCAGCCTGTTCTCCTCGTTCGGCAGCGCCGACGACGACGAGTTCGACCCGCTCGAAACCTTCGAATCCGAGGACGGCGCGACCGGCAGCGAAAGCAGCGAGAGCCGGCTGGAACGCGAGCAGGTGCTCAACCTGATCGACGCGGAAATCCAGAAATTGCCGGCGCGTCAACGAGAAGCTTTTCTCATGCGTTACTGGGAAGATATGGATGTCGCAGAGACGGCCGCCGCGATGGGCTGCTCCGAGGGCAGCGTGAAGACGCATTGTTCACGCGCCACGCACGCTCTCGCGCAAGCCCTGAAAGCCAAAGGGATCACGCTATGAGTTCCGCTCTTGAAACGAAGGAAAACGAGTTCGCGCTGAAGGTCGTGCGCGCGCTCGACGAAAGCACGTCGGCCATTCCGGCCGCCGCGATGGATCGGCTCGCTGAGGCGCGCCGCGCCGCTATCGCGCGCAAGAAGCCCGAGAAAGTGGCCGTCGCCGCCGCCGCGCCCGTGTTCGCGCCGGTTCTGGCCGGCTCGGGGGCCACGCTCTCGGCCGGCGGTTCCGGCGACGCACGCGGTCGCAAGAGCCTCTTCGCGCGCTTGGGCGGCTTCGGGCTGGCGGGCCCGGTGTTCGCGCTCGCCGTGGCGCTCGCGGGCATCGCGTATTGGGAAGATCAGCAGCGCAAGGCCGAGCTCGCCGACATCGACGCGGCCATGATGAGCGACAGCCTGCCGCTCGACGCTTATCTCGATCACGGCTTCAACGCGTATCTGACGCGCAATCACTAAGCATCAAACCGAGCGGGGGAAATTCGGGTGAGTTACAAGCGCGGTCTCGCGATTGTCTTCGGCTGCGCGATTGCGGGTCTGGTCGCGTTCGCCGCTACTTACCCGCGCTTCTATTCGTCCTCCGCCACGGCGTCCGTGTCCGCCGCCGCGCCCAACGGCGCGAGCGCGGGCGCGGACGGGTCGCTCTCGCCGCTCGCCGCGCTTTCATCGGACAACCCGCTTTCGTGGAGCCGTTTGACGGAGGCACAGCGCGTCGCGCTCGCGCCTTTCGCCACCCAGTGGGATTCCTTCAGCGACGAGCGCAAGCAGAAGTGGCTCAAGATCGCATCGCGCTATCACCGCATGTCGCCGGACGCACAAAAGCGGCTGCAGCAGCGCATGGAGGAATGGGTGCGCATGACGCCCGACCAGCGCAAGGTCGCGCGGGAAAACTACCAGGTGTCGAAGCTCGTGCCGCCCGACAAGCGCGAGAAGGCCTGGGACGCGTATCAGAAGCTCTCGGAAGAACAAAAGAAAAAGCTCGCCGCAAGCGAGCGCGGCCGCCGCCCGACCGTGGTGAGCGCGCCGCCGACCGGCAAAGCCGAAGTGAAGGACATCAACCGACTGGTGGCGGCGCGCGAGCAGGGCCACGCGGCTTCGCATGCGGAAGCCGGGCCGGGCGCGGGCGCGCCGGCATCGGGCACGCCGTTGCAGCCCGCCGTGCCGAACGCCGCGAGCATCGTCCCGGCCACGCCGATTCCCGTTTCGCCGCAGCAGGCGCCTTCGATGTACAACGGTTCCTGATCGCGCGATGAGCGTCTCCGCCACCGCGACCATCCCGCCGCTTCGCGCGCCCAGCCTGCGCCGGCGGCTCTCCACGATGGTCTACGAAGGCGTCATCCTGTTCGGCGTGGTGTTCATCGCCGGATATCTCTTCAGCACGCTCACGCAGCAGCGCAACGGCCTCACGCATCACGACTGGCTGATGTCGTGGATCGGCCTGGTGCTAGCGGCGTATTTCGTGTGGTTCTGGACGCACGGCGGCCAGACGCTGCCGATGAAAACCTGGCGCCTGAAAGTCGTCGATGCGCGCGGCGAGCCGCTCACCGTCGGCCGGGCGCTAGCGCGCTATGTGCTCGCGTGGCTATGGTTCCTGCCGCCGCTCGCGCTGCACCCGCTGCTTTCGCTGGCGGTGCCGCAGACGCTGATCGTGCTCGCCGTCTGGATCGCGCTGTGGGCGGCAGCCGTCTGGCTCGATCCGTCCCGCCAGTTCCTGCACGACCGCCTCGCCGGCACGCGCATCGTCGCCGCGTAAGTCATCCCCCTGCCCGCCCCCGTGTAATACGAACTTCTCGTGACTGTCACGGCTCGGTCACGGCCGCACGGCGTAATGCGCATACCAAAACTCGATGCGCGAGCCAATGGCCCTCCACCCGACAGTCACGCCGGCATTCGACCCCTCCACCGCTTACCGTTTTCGCAGTTCCGGCTTGCGCGTCGATCCGTCGGCGCTCGTGTCTGAGTCGCCCGCGTCGCCTGGAGCCGCTGCTCCCATCGCGGATAACGAATCGACCGACGGAACGCATCGTTATCGCACGATCTGGCTCTCGGATATCCACCTAGGCTCCGGCGGCTGTCAGGCCGCGTATCTGCTCGACTTCCTGCGGCATCACGAATCGGACTACCTGTATCTCGTCGGCGACATCATCGACGGATGGCAGCTTCGCAAAGGCTGGTTCTGGCCGCAGGCGCACAACGACGTCGTGCAGAAAATCCTGCGCAAGGCGCGCAAGGGCACGCAGGTCGTCTATATCCCCGGCAATCACGACGAAGCCGCGCGCCAGTTCTGCGATCTCGCGTTCGGCGACATTCACGTGCGCGGCGAGGCGTTTCACACGACGCTCGCGGGCAAGCGCCTGTGGATCGTTCACGGCGATCTCTTCGACGGCGTCATTCAGCACGCCAAATGGCTCGCCTATCTCGGCGACACCGCGTACACCGCGATCTTGCTGCTCAACCGATGGTTCAATCGCGTGCGCACGAAGCTCGGCTTCAATTACTGGTCGCTCTCGCAGTACCTGAAGCATCAGGTCAAGAACGCGGTCAATTTCATCTCGCAGTTCGAGCGCGTGATGACCGATGAAGCGCGCCGCCGCGGCTGCGACGGCGTCGTGTGCGGGCACATCCACAAGGCCGAGATTCGCGATATCGACGGCATCCTGTATTGCAACGACGGCGACTGGGTAGAGAGTCTCTCCGCGCTCGTCGAGACCTACGACGGCGAACTGAAGGTCGTCTACTGGACTGTCATGCGCGCGCCCGGACATCCGGCCGCGAAAGCCCGCACGACGGTGTGAACGCATCCATCAGGCCACACGAGGAACCGCAATGAAGATCATGATCGTGACCGATGCATGGGAGCCGCAAGTCAACGGCGTCGTGCGCACACTCAAGAACACGAGCAAGGAGCTGACGGCGCTCGGGCATCGCGTGGACATGCTCACGCCGCTCGAATTCAGGACGATTCCCTGCCCGACCTATCCCGAGATTCGCCTCTCGCTGATGCCGGGCCGTCATGTCGCCGAGCGCATCGACGCGTTCGATCCGGATGCGCTGCACATCGCGACGGAAGGCCCGCTCGGCCTCGCCGCCCGCGCGTACGCGCTGCGTCATAAGCTGCCGTACACGACCGCCTATCACACGCGGTTTCCCGAATACGTGAAGGCGCGCTTCGGCATTCCGCTCGCGATGACGTATCGCTTTCTTCGCTGGTTCCACGGACCGTCGCAGGCGGTGATGGCGCCGACGCCCGTGGTCAAGAAAGACCTGGAGGCCTATGGATTCACGAACGTCGTGCTGTGGACGCGCGGCGTCGATCTCGACATCTTCCATCCGATGGACTCGAAGGTGCTCAACACCGCGCGGCCGATCTTTCTGTACGTCGGGCGCGTGGCGATCGAAAAGAACGTCGAAGCGTTCCTGAAGCTCGACCTGCCCGGCTCGAAGTGGGTTGCGGGCGAAGGCCCGGCGCTCGCCGAGCTGAAATCGCGCTACACGAACGTGAACTATCTCGGCGTGCTGTCGCAGCCGGAACTCGCGAAGGTGTACGCCGCCGCCGATGTCTTCGTGTTCCCGAGCCGCACCGATACGTTCGGCCTCGTGCTGCTGGAAGCGATGGCTTGCGGCACGCCCATCGCGGCGTACCCGGTCACGGGTCCGATCGACGTGCTCGGCGAACACGGACCCGGCGCGCTCAACGACGACCTGCGCGAGGCGTGCCTTAAGGCGCTGAAGATCGACCGGGCCGACGCGCGCGCCTGGGCCGAACGCTTCTCGTGGCGCGCGGCGTCCGAGCAGTTCGCGTCGCATTTGCGGCAGTTCGAGCCGCGCGCGCCGCGCGCCGACCGGGCGCCCGCATGACGCGTCGCCCGTTGGCGGAGGAACGCGCCGAAGCGAACGCCCGCGCGGCGGCAGGCCGCATCATGGACCCGTTCGACGACGAAACCGACGCCGGCGTCGATTCGCTCGATTCGCTCGATTCGCACGCTCAGGCGACCGAACCGCTCGGCACCGACGACCTGCCCTTCAATCCGTACAAGGGCAATCGCGGCTTCACGCGCGCCTGGCACGCGATGAAGAACTCGATCGCAGGTTTTCGCATCGCGATTCGCGAGGAAAGCGCCTTCCGGCAGGAACTGACGCTCGCCGCCATCCTGTTGCCGTGCAGCCTTCTCGTGCCGGTGGCGCCGGTCGAGCGAGCCGCTCTGATCGGCTCCGTGCTGCTGGTGCTGATCGTCGAGCTGTTGAATTCGAGCGTCGAGGCGGCGATCGACCGCATCTCGCTCGAACGCCATGAACTGTCCAAGCGCGCGAAGGACTTCGGCAGCGCCGCCGTGATGGTCGCGCTCGGGGTGTGCGTGCTCACGTGGGCCATGATTCTGTGGCCGCACGCGCCCGCTGCGGCCGCGTGGCTCGGGCGTCTTTTGGCTTGAGCGCGCGGTATCTCGTAAAGTCGTCGCGGCTCTGCGAGACCACGTCCGGAACGGAGAACGAGCGGTTTATAATCGTCCGATATTCTCAAAAATAGCAACGGAACCGGACGCGGGCATGCTTGCACGAGGCCGCCGCAACCGGATGCCAAGGTCGGACGACATGGAAGCGAAACCTCCCCGCCGTACCCGCGAACGGATTCTCGAGCTGTCGCTGAAGTTGTTCAACGATATCGGCGAGCCCAACGTCACCACGACGACGATCGCCGAGGAGATGGAAATCAGTCCAGGCAATCTGTACTACCATTTCCGCAACAAAGACGACATCATCAACAGCATCTTCGCGCAGTTCGAGCAGCAGATTCAAAAGCGCCTGCGCTTTCCGGACGATCACCGGCCGACCATCGACGAGATGTGGTCCTATCTGCAGTACATGGCCGATTTTCTCTGGACGTATCGCTTTCTCTACCGCGACCTGAACGACCTTCTCGCGCGCAACCGCACGCTGGAGACGCACTTCAAGCAGATCATCACGCACAAGGTGCGCTTCGCGCAGCAACTATGCGAGGCGCTCGTCGCCGATCAGGAAATGGTCGCGACGCCCGCCGAGATCGAGGTCATCGCGACGAATATCGGCGTGATCGCGACCTACTGGCTCTCGTATCAGTACGTGATGAACCCGCGCAAGTACAACGATCAGGAAGCGATTCGCGCGGAGCTGCATCAGGTGAGCGTGCACATCATCTCGATCATGGCGCCGTATCTGCGCGGCCGCTCGCGCCAGCTTTTCGACGATCTGGTGTCCGGTAAGATGCCCAAGCGCGAATATGCGGACTTCCTGCCGCCGCGCGACGATGCCGCCAGCGCATCGAAGAACGAAACACCGAAGGATTCCCAATAATGAAGGCAGTGTGTGTGTATTGCGGCTCCGCTCCCGGAGCCCGCCCCGTCTATGCAGAAGCCGCGCGCGCGTTCGGCCGCGCGCTCGTCGAGGCCAACTTGTCGCTCGTGTATGGCGGCGGCCGCGTCGGGCTGATGGGCCTGATCGCCGATGAAGTGCTCGCCGCCGGCGGACGCGCGGTCGGCGTGATTCCCGAACTGCTGCTCGCGAAGGAAGTCGGCCATACGGATCTCACGGAACTGCACGTCGTCCCCGACATGCACGAGCGCAAGAAGAAGATGGCCGATCTCGCCGATGCCTTCGTCGCGATGCCCGGCGGCGTCGGCACGTACGAAGAGTTCTTCGAGGTGTACACGTGGGCGCAACTCGGCTATCACCAGAAGCCCGTCGGCCTATTGGACGTGAACGGCTATTTCGAGCCGCTTCTGTCGATGCTGCGTCATACCATCGACGAAGGCTTCATGCGCAAGCCGTATCTGGACATGATTCAGGTGGCCGCCGAGCCGAACGAGATGATCGCGAAGCTCACGGCCTACACCCCGCCCGCGAACGACAAGTGGTCAGAGAAACGCAACGCAGTCTGAGGAGAATCGAGCGATGTCCAAAGTCATCCTGATCACCGGCGCGAGCCGCGGCATCGGCCGGTCGGCTGCCATTCTCGCGGGCGCGCGCGGCTGGTCGGTCGGCGTGAACTACGCGTCGAACGCGCAGGCCGCCGAAGAAACCGTCGCGGCGGTGCGCGCGGCGGGCGGCAAGGCCATCGCGATAGCCGGCGACGTGCGCGACGAAGCGGCGATCATCGCCATGTTCGACGCCACCGAAAAAGCCTTCGGCACGCTCGACGGCGTGGTGAACAACGCGGGCATCGTCGCGCCGGGCGCGCCGTTGGCCGACATGGACATCGAGCGGCTCAAGCGCATCTTCGACACCAACGTGCTCGGCGCGTATCTGTGCGCGCGCGAGGCGGCGCGGCGTCTGTCGCGCTCGCGCGGCGGCCGCGGCGGCTCGCTCGTGAACGTGTCGTCGGCGGCGGCGCGGCTCGGGTCGCCGAACGAATACGTGGACTATGCGGGCTCCAAAGGCGCGATCGACGCGATGACCATCGGGCTCTCCAAGGAGCTCGGCCCGGAAGGCGTGCGCGTCAACGCCATTCGCCCCGGCCTCATCGAAACCGAGATCCACGCGAGCGGCGGCAAGCCGGACCGCGCGCACGTGCTCGGCGTGCACACGCCGCTCGGACGCCCTGGCACGGCGGACGAGGTCGGAGAGTCGATCGTCTGGCTGCTTTCGGATGCGTCGTCCTACGTGACCGGCGCGATTCTGGACGTGACGGGCGGACGCTGAGTTTGCGCCCTGAGCATTACAGGTCTTCGGGCGCGAAGCGAAGTTCATAGCCGCGCGCTTCGAGCATGCGCGCGATATCCATTTCCCGGAACGCGCGCTCGGCGATGCTGCGCTTGGTCCGATACTGAATGACCGGCGGATCGATGCCGATGAGCCGCCGCCATTTGCAGTGCTGCCCGAAGAGCGACATCATGTCGACATCGCGATGCGCCGCCCCGGCGTGTTCGATCCCGAAGCGCAGACACATCTCGACCGGCGCGAACCGCAGGCCGACGGCTTCCAGTTCGGGCCGCAGCACGCACGTGAGTTGCACGTCCTCGTTCAGCGCGCAGTTCGTCCATTCCACCTTGAGCGGATCGCCGCCGATCTTGTCGGGCGCGGGAATCGTCATCCGGATCTCGGGATGGTCGATGAGCGCGCGCATCATGCGCCGGCTGCGCAAGCAAAAGCCGCCGTTGATCACCGGCATCACCGTCTGCCCGGGCTTGCCGAGTTCGGCGCTCCACGCGTAGTGTGTGACCCAGCGCGTGCCTTCGTTTGTATCGATACGACCGACGTGCGCCATCGGGCCGACGTAATCGTAGTCGAGGAAATCGTCGGTCCAGTTCGCGGTGTCGAGCACCCAGCCGTCATCCTGGACGATCAGCGCGAACTCGGTCTCCACGACGCGCCACAGCGCGTACATCATGAACCACGAGTATTCCTGATAATCGAGCGGCGCGATCTTGCGATGCTCGATGCCGGGCGGCAGACTCAGGGGCGCCTGCGGACTGCACAGCACGGCACGCGCGCCGGGCATCTGGCGCAGGCTCAGCGTGAGCGCATAGACGGCGCGCGTCGCGTCGGGCAGCCCCGTCACGGAAACCAGTGTCATCTTGCTGAAGTCTTTCATCGCGTTCCCGCAAAAGCAAAGCGATGAAAATAAGTCGGCGCGCGGCGCGTGACTATCGACGGAGTTCTAGAAACCGCCGTGCTGGGCGAGCCACGCTTCTTCGTCGGGCAGCGTCTCGCGTCCGAGTATCCTGTTCCGATGCGGAAAGCGCCCGAATCGTTCGATGACTTCCGCGTGTCTCAACGCGGAGTCGTAGAAGCTGGCGACGCCCGTGTCGTCGCGCAGTTTCGCGAAAAGGCGCACGGATTCGCGCTGGCTGGCGAGCGTTTCGTCGTGCTCGAACGGCGTGTATACGAACGCGCGATGACAGGCGCTCGGCATCCGCAAGTCGTCGCCCTGCCCGACCAGCTTCTTCGCGACCGCGAGCGCCCGCGCGTCGCCGGCGAAGGCGCGCGGCGTGTGGCGATAACAATTGCGCGAGAACTGATCTAGGACCACGATCAGCGCGAGCGCAGAAAGCGGCTCGCGTTCCCACGCTTCCAGGCCGCCCGCCTGCGCTTCGTCGAGCAGAGCGCCGAAGCGTTCGGTCAGCATGGCGTCGAACGCGCGCTTCTTGATCCACCACTGCCTGCGCTCGGTGCCGAATTCCGGCGAGCCCGGCGCGCCGAACCAGACATCGAGGACGTCCTGCGCGCGCCGGTCGCCGGTCAAGCCGGTCAAGCCGGTCACGACCGTCAAGCCAGTTCCAGCACGAGCCGCCGCGTGCGCGCGCTCTTCTTTTCCAGCTTGGCGATGCGCAGCATGCCGATTTCGCCGGTATTACGCACATGCGTGCCGCCGCACGGCTGCAAGTCCACGTTCTCGATGCGCAGCAGCCGCACGCGGCCGAGGCCCATCGGCGGCTTCACGCTCATCGTGCGGACGAGCTCGGGGCGCGCGGACATTTCGTCGTCGGTGATCCATTCGGTGCGCACGTCGTGCGAACCGCCGACGAGTTCGCGCAGCTTCGCTTCCACCGCTTCGCGCTCGATCGGCTCGACGGTCGCGAGATCGAGCCGCGCGTAATCGGTCGTGATGCTGCAACCATCGACCGGATACGGCAGCACCGCGCAGATCAGGTGGCTCGCGGTGTGCAGCCGCATATGCCGGTACCGCCGCTCCCAGTCGATTTCCGCGCTCACGGTGTCGCCCACCTTGAGCTTCGCGAGCGCGTCTTCCTGACCGGGCGCGGGCACGTGCACGGCATCGTCGGGAGTCGCGCCTTCGAACTTGGCCTTGCGCGTATCCGCGATGGCGATGACCGTGCCGTCCGCGAGCGTCAGCGTTCCGGCATCGCCCGCCTGCCCGCCGCCGAGCGGATAGAACACGGTCTGGTCCAGATGGATGCCCGCTTCGTCGATGGCGGTGACGGTCGCATCGCAGTGTCTTTGATAAGCGTCCTCGCGAAAGAGCGCGCGTGTAGTCATGACTTCGTGTCCTCGAAAGCCTTGGTTGATCGCAGATGATGCAGCAAACCGGCGCGGCCTCGCCCGGTACACAACGGGGCGAATCAGCCGGGACGGTTGCGCATCCAGTCGGCGGTATCGAAGAACGACGTGAGCAGGCGCTCGCGCAGCGGCTCGGCGAGGCCGATGTCCTCCATCGCCCAGGCCATGCAGCGCAGCCATTGATCGCGCTCGCTCGACGCGATGGCGAACGGCAGATGCCGCGCCCGCAGCCGCGGATGCCCGAAGCGGCTGATGTAGTGATCCGGCCCCCCCATCCAGCCGCACAGGAACCAGAAGGTCTTGTCGCGCGAATTGTCGAGCGTCGGCGGATGCAGCGCGCGAATGCCCGCGAACTCGGGCTCCAGGTCCATCAAATCGTAGAAACGGTCGACGAGCGCGCGCACGCGCTCCTCGCCGCCGATGAGTTCGAACGCGGTCGGCGCTGGTTGTTGATTCGTCGCTTCGTCTTCGGAAGCCGGTTGATTCACTTCGCTCATTGCTTTGCTTTGACTGAAAACTATGCGTCCCGCAGCGATTGCAGCGCCGGGCGCGCCAGCACGCGCCGCAGGCTGAGCCAGCCGCCGAGCCCCGCGCACGCGATGCCCGCGACGACGCCCGCCGGCACGAGCCACGGATTGAAATCGATATGAAACTCGAACACGCGCGAGGCGAGCACGTAGCCGATGCCCTGCGCGCCGAGCGCGGCCATGAGGCCCGACAGCGCGCCGACCGCGACGAACTCCGCGACCTGCACCGAGCGCACTTGCCGGTGCGACGCGCCGAGCGCGCGCAACAACGCCGACTCGCGCATGCGCTCGTCGCGCGTGCCGGCGAGCGCCGCGTACAGCACGAGCACGCCCGCCGCGAGCGTGAAGATAAAGAGGAACTGCACCGCGCCGATCACCTGCGCGAGCGTGCGCTGAATCTGCGCGAGAATCGGCGCGGTGTCGATGGCCGTGACATTCGGGTACGCGGCGATCAGGCCGTCGATCATGCGTTGATCGTTCGCGGGCAGATAAAAGCTCGTGATGAACGTCGCGGGCAGATCAGCGAGCGCCTCAGGCGGCATCAGCACGAAGAAGTTTACCTTGAACGAATTCCAGTCCACCTTGCGCAGACTCGTGACGGGCGCTTCCACCGGCAGTCCCGCCACGTCGAAACGCAGCATGTCGCCCATCTTCATGCGGATCGTCTTCGCGATGCCCTCTTCCATCGACACCTGCGGCTTCGCACTCGTGCCGTACCACGCGCCCTGCGTCACGCGATTGTCGTCGGGCAGCGCGGTCGTGTAGGAGAGGTTGAACTCGCGGTCCACCAGCCGCTTCGCGTCCGGCTTGTCGTAGCTGTCCGGATTCACCGCTTTGCCGTTGATCGCGACGAGGCGCGCGCGCACCATCGGCGAGAGCACGGCGTCGGGCTGGCCGTGGCCGTGCAGATAGGCGAGCACGCCCTCGCGCTGGTCCGGTTGGATGTCGATCAGGAACTCATTGGGCGCATCCGGCGGCGTGGCGTCGCGCCATCCCTTGATGAGATCGTTGCGCGTCATGCCGATCAGCAAGAGACACATCAGCCCGATGCCGAGCGCCGTGATCTGCAGCGCGCTCGCGCCGCTGCGCCGCTCCAGCGACGCGAGCGCATAGCGCCAGCCGACGCCCGCGCGGCTCCTTTCGCGCCGCACGAAGCGCGCCGCCGCCCACAGCGCCGCGCGCGCGATGACGCCGAAAAGCAGCAGCCCCGCCGCGAACCCGCCCGCGACGATCACGCCGAGCTTCAGCTCGCCCGCCGCGATCACGAGCAGCGCCGCGAACAGCACCACGCCGACGCCATATGCCGCATACGCGATACGGCTGGCATCGCCCAGTTCGCGGCGGATCACGTGGACCGGCGGCACGCGCGTGAGCGGCAAAAGCGGCGGCAGCGCAAAGCCGAGCAGCAGCACGAGGCCCATCGCGATGCCTTGCAACGCGGGCCAGACGCTCGCCTGCGGCAACTCGACATCGACGAGCGAGCCGAGCGCATGCAGCAGCACCAGATGCCCGATGAACCCGAGCACGATGCCCGCCACGCTGCCGATCACGCCGATCGCCAGGAATTCGTTGATGAAGAGCGCGCGCAGCGTCCGCTGGCTGACGCCGAGGCAGCGCATCGCGGCGCAGCCGTCGAGATGGCGTCGCGCGAAGCGGTGCGCGGCCATCGCGATGGCGACCGCAGCGAGCAATGCCGTCAGGAGCGAAACGAGCGTGAGAAAGTGGCTCGCGCGGTCGATGGTCTGCCGCACTTGCGGCTGGCCGTCCGACAGCGATTCGAGCGCGACGCCGCGCAGCTTGCCGCCGTCGGTCTTGCCGCGCGCGAACTGCGCGAACCGCTCGACCTGCGCGTCCGGCCCGGCCACGAGCAGCCGGTACGTCACGCGGCTGCCGTAGCCGACTAGCCCGGTTTCCGCGATTTCATCGGCGCGCATCATGAGACGCGGCGAGAAGTTCACGAACGAGAAGCCGCGGTCCATTTCCCGCGTGATGACCGCCGCCACCGTGAAGGTGCGCGTGCCGACCTTCACCGCGCCGCCGACTTTCGTCATGAGCGCGTCGAGCAGCGCCGGATCGACCCAGACGGTGCCGGGCGCGGGAATGCCTTGGGCGGGCGAGTCAGGAGCATCGGGGCCCGGCGCGATGCGCAGCGCGCCGCGCAACGGATAGCCCGGCGTCACGCCCTTGATCGCCGCGAGCCGCGAAAGCGGCGTCTGCCCGCCCGAGCTGACCATGCTCGGGAAAATGGTCGTGCCTGCGGTTTCCAGCCCGAGCGCGCGCGCTTCTTGAGCGAACATCGGATCGACGGGGTGATCGGCGCGCACGACGAAATCGGCGGCGATCATCTGGCGGGCGTCGCGGGCAAGCCCCTGCCGCATGCGATCCGCGAGAAAACCGACGCTCGACAACGCGGCGACGGCCAGCACGAGCGCGAGCAACAGCATCGTGAGTTCGCCCGCGCGCCAGTCGCGCGCGGTCATGCGCCACGACTGGCGCACGGTCTGGAGGAAGTCGAGTCGGGCGCTGGGATGCGTGTGGTGCGCTGCGTGCGGTCCTTGCGACGCCTTGGCCGCCGGTTTGTCGTTGGCCGCGGTGCTCAATCGTGCTTGCTCCGCAGTCGGCTGATCGGGTTATGCGTGCCCGGCAGCATGTGCTTGGCCATGCGCGACACGCCGCCGTGCACGCCGCGCACGAGACGCGGCAGCGCCCAGCCGGCCACCACCAGAAACGCGATCAGCATGACGAGGAACAGCAGCGGCACGAAGAACGCGAGCACGAGGCCGAGCGTCGCGCCGACATCTTCGGTGGCGGATGCCGCCCAGTTCGACACCGGCTCCGGCGAAAGATTGATGAGCGCGCGCGTGCCCGCCTTCGCGAAGTGCGACGCCCCGGCGAGCGTGCCGCCCGCGAGCGCGGCGACGGTGAGCAAGGTCGGATCTGCGTGGCCGAGCGAGCCCGCCGCGAGCACGGCGCCCGCCGGAATTCGAATGAACGTATGAATGGCGTCCCACAGGGAATCCAGCGCGGGGATCTTGTCGGCGAGAAATTCGACGAACGCGAGGAACGCCGCCGCGCCGATCACCCACGGCGAAGCGAGCACGGCGAGCGTGTCGGGCAGATGAATGACGCCCATGCGGGCGAACAGGCCGGCGACGAAGACCGTGAGGTACAGGCGCAGCCCGCTCGCCCATGAAAGGCCCGCAGCGAGCGAAAGTGATTCCAGCATTGCCGCCTCCTTGTTGCGCCAGCCGCGCGCTTAAGGCCACGGCTCGATGCTGTACCGGCTGAAACGATCGGCCCGCTTCCGCTGGTTCGGAGCGTGACCGACAGATGCCGCGACGCGGGCGCGCGTAAGATGGAACCGCCAGCCTCCCGCCGCGAAAACCGCAACCGCACGCGAGGCGCCCGTCAGACTGACTTCAGATCATTATATCCACGCAAAAAGCCCGGGGTGAGCGCGTGGTGCGGGAGCGGTCAAGCGATTGCCGTTCCCGCGCCTTTCAGTGCCCCGACGTGAGCTTGAGTCCGATCAAGCCCGCGATGATGAGCACCGCGCTCACGATGCGCGCCGCCGACACCGCCTCGCCCATGAACACGATGCCGAACACGAACGCGCCGACCGCGCCGATGCCGGTCCACACCGCATAAGCGGTGCCGAGCGGCAACTGGCGCATGGCGAGCGCGAGCAGCACGAAGCTGCCGATGGCCGTCACGAGCGTGAAAACGGACGGCCCGAGCTTCGTGAAGCCGTCGGACGACTTGAGCCCCGCCGCCCACGCGACTTCCAGCAGACCGGCAATGAAGAGAAGAATCCAGGACATCGGGTCACTCCCATGAAAATGGGGCCGTCCCCAATGAGTCGATGCGCGTCTGGTCGTCCGGCACGCGGTTAGCTGATGAGCGCGAGGCCCGAATTGTAGCAAGTCGGGGTCATGCGCGCCGCGTGTCCCGCCCCGGCAAACGGTGTATTAAAGGACGACCAAGGACGACGCGCGCACTTTCGCATCGTTCGACGCAAACGTTGCAAGAATCGCCAAGGAGCGTTCATGCATATCGACCCGGTTCTGCTCTCGCGCTTTCAATTTGCGTGGGTCATCGCGTTTCATATCTTGCTGCCGGCTTTCACCGTCGGACTCGCCTGTTTCATCGCCACACTGGAAGTCAACTGGTGGATCACCAAGCGCGATGTCTACCGGCGGCTGTCGGCGTTCTGGCTCAAGATCTTCGCGGTGTCGTTCGGCATGGGCGTGGTGTCGGGCATCGTGATGCCGTTCCAGTTCGGCACCAACTGGAGCCGCTACGCCGACCGCACCGCGAACGTCGTCGGCCCGCTGATGGGCTACGAAGTGCTGACCGCGTTCTTTCTGGAATCGGCGTTTCTCGGCGTGCTGCTGTTCGGCCGCAAGCTCGTGCCGCAGTGGGCGCACGTGATGTCCGCGCTGTTCGTCGCGCTCGGCACGCTCATCTCGTCGTTTTGGATTCTCGCCGTCAATAGCTGGATGCAGACGCCGCAAGGCTACCGCCTCATGCCCGACGGCCGCTTCGAAGTGGTCAGCTTCTTCGACGTGATCTTCTCGCCGTCGTTTCCGTTCCGGCTGAGCCACACGGTGAGCGCGTTTCTCGTCACCACCGCCTTCGTGATTCTCGGCGTCGGCGCCATGTACATGCGTCAGGGCCGCGCGATCGAGGAAAGCCGCGTGATGCTCAAGATGTCGCTGATCTTCCTGATCATCATGGTGCCCGTGCAGATGGTGCTCGGCGACGCCCACGGCCTCAACACGCTCAAGCACCAGCCGGCCAAGCTCGCCGCGATGGAAGCGCTGTGGGACTCCGGCTCGCGCGTGCCGGCCAATCTGTTCTCCATTCCCGATCAGGACGAAGAGCGCAATCACTTCGAGATTTCGGTGCCGGTGCTCGGCAGCATCTATCTGACGCACGATCCGAACGGCTACGTGCGCGGGCTCAAGGACTTTCCGCGCGAGGACCGCCCGCCTGTCGCGGTCGTGTTCTTCGCGTTCCACATCATGGTCGGGATCGCGATGCTGATGCTCGCGATCGTGCTGTCGGGCATCGTGCTCTTCGCGCGCGGCAAGCTCGAACGCAGCAGGCGATGGCTGCGCGCGGCATCGTTCGCGACGCCGCTCGGGTTTATCGCCGTGCTCGCGGGGTGGACGACGACCGAAGCCGGCCGGCAGCCGTGGACCGTGTACGGCGTCCTGCGCACGCGCGATTCGGTGACGCCCTCGCTCACCACCGGCGATGTCGGGCTCTCATGGCTGCTCTACGTGCTCGCGTACGCCGTGATCTTCGGCTCGGGATACATCCTCTTGCGGCGTCTGGTGCGCATCGGTCCGTCCAAAGCCACGCAAGGCCACGAGAACGAACTGCTTCAGCCGAAGACGCGCGCGGCGCGGCCGCTTTCGGCGGTGTCGTCGGGCGGCGAGACTTCGCGTCAGACGGCGGACGTCGCGCCGAGCGACGACATCGTGCCGCCGCGCCGGCCCAACTAGCTCATCGTCTGACAACCGGAGAACGCGATGCTCGATCTCGTGCCGCTGTGGGCCGCCATTCTCGCGCTGGCCGTGTTCATGTACGTGCTGCTCGACGGCTTCGATCTCGGCGTCGGCATGCTCTTTTTGCTGCGCCGCGACCACGACGAGCGCAACTTGATGATCAACTCCGTCGCACCCGTGTGGGACTTCAACGAAACGTGGCTCGTGCTCGGCGGCGGCGGGCTGTTCGCCGTGTTTCCGCTCGCCTACGCGATCAT
Source organism: Caballeronia sp. GAWG1-5s-s (assembly GCF_023631445.1). Lineage (NCBI taxonomy): Bacteria > Pseudomonadati > Pseudomonadota > Betaproteobacteria > Burkholderiales > Burkholderiaceae > Caballeronia > Caballeronia sp. GAWG1-5s-s. The sequence goes on from NZ_JALQDC010000008.1 coordinate 136,736, forward strand.
CGTGCCGGCCGTCTATTTCCCGATTCTCTTCATGCTGCTCGGGCTGATCTTTCGCGGCGTGGCGTTCGAATTCCGCGAAGTGGTCGACGCGCGCAAGTGGCTGTGGGATCGCGCGTTCGCGTACGGGTCGCTGCTCGCCACGTTCTCGCAAGGCATCGTGCTCGGCATGTTCATTCAGGGCTTTCCGATCGTCGGCCGGCAATACTCGGGAACGAGCTGGGACTGGCTCGCGCCGTTTCCGCTTTTGGTCGGCGTCGGCCTGATATTCGGCTATGCGCTGCAAGGCTCGACATGGCTCGTGCTCAAGACCGAAGGCGACTTGCAAGCGTGGGGCCGCAAGATGGCGCGCTTCGCGCTCATCGGCGTGCTCGCGTTCATTCTGCTCATCAGCTTGTGGACGCCGCTGAAAGACGCGCGCATCGCGGCGCGCTGGTTCGGCTTTCCGATGGCCTTCGCGTTCGCGCCGGTGCCGTTGCTCACGGCCTTTCTCGCGTGGAAGCTCTGGTCGAGTCTCGCAAAAGGCCGCGAAGTGCTGCCCTTCGTCTGCTCGATGGGCCTTTTCTTTCTCGCGTTCACGGGGCTCGTCATCAGCCTGTGGCCGTTTATCGCGCCGCCTTCCGTGACGCTATGGGACGCGTCGGCCGCGCCGATCACGCATCAGTTCTTCCTGATCGGAACGCTGTTCCTGCTGCCGGTGCTGATGATCTACGTGACCTGGTCGTACTGGGTGTTTCGCGGCAAGGTGCGCAGCGACATCGGCTATCACGTGGAATGACAGCGGCATCGCGCGTCAGAGCTTTTGCGCGACCGCGAGCGAGAGAATGCGCGCCCACTTGCGGGCTTCTGCGCGGTCGGTCATCGGCAGACGCCATTGGCCGTGAGCCTTGTCGGCGACGTCGAGAATGACGTGCCACTCGCCGCGCGCGTCGTCGTGAGCGAGCTGCGCGTCGCGCAGGTCCGCGAAGATGTAGTGGCCGGTCGCCTCGCCTACGCGCACGTCGAGCAGGCGCTTGCCCGCGGCGAGCCGCACGCCGCCCCAGTCGCGCTTCAGTTCGTGCGTCCAGTTGGTGGCGTCGCCCTTCACGCGCGGCAGATTCGTCGCGATCTCGCGACGCCGCGCGAGCCAGTACGCGATGCCCGCCGCGACCGCCGCCGCCACGACCACCGCGACGCCGACGGCCACGCCCAGCCCGAAGCGCGCATCCAGCGCGTCGAAGGACCACACCGCGCCGTAGATCAGCGCAGCGAGCGCGATGAGCGCGAGAACGATCGGCATGACGGCTACCCTTTGCGAGCGAACGAAGCGGCCGCCACTACTGTGCCTTGTGCTTCGCGTTCCACTCGCGCAGCGCCTGCAGCGTGTTCGCGACATGCTGATCCGGCGACAGGCTCGTGTACTCGTAGATGACCTTGCCGTCCGGCGCGATCACGTACGACACGCGGTTGGCCATCGAGCTCTTGAACGGCAATGCGGCATCGTACGCGCCGATGATCTTCGCGTCGGTGTCGGCCGCGACCGGGAACTTGCCGCGGCATTCGCTCACTGAAAAACGCTGCAACGTGCCGATATCGTCGTGCGACACGCCGATCACCGTCGCGCCCTGCGCCTTGTATTGATCGACCGCTTCGGCGAACTCGTGCGCCTCGATCGTGCAGCCCTTCGTGAACGCGGCCGGATAGAAGTACAGCACGACGGGGCCTTTCTTCAGCGCGTCCGCGAGCGAGTAGTCGAAGACGTTGCCGCCGAGCGACGCCTGCGTGACGAACGGCGGCGCAGCATCGCCCGGCTTGAGCGTGGCGCGCGCCATCAACGGATACGCCGCGACCGCGCACGCGATCAAGCCCGAAAGCGCCACGCCTGCCATCTTCGTTCTTCTTTTCATGCGGATGTCTCTCCGTGATCGGGTTGGTGCCGCGTTCAGTCGAGCCGCTGTTCGCTGAACCACGCGGCCGCTTCGACCTGAAGCGAAGCCAGAAGCGCGGGCGTCAGCGCGTCGAGCGCCGGATCGGCGAGCCGGCGCGCGTCGATCGCTCCGATATCGCCGCGCTCGGTCGCCCGCGCGATGCCGAGCAGCGCGCCGAGTTCGCCCTCGCCCGCGAGAATGGCCGAGCGGATATCGGCGGCCAGATGCAGCTTATCGACAATTTCGGCCGGCTGCAGATCCACCACCACATGCACGAGCGAAAAGATGCCGGTCATGAACGCGGCATCCGAGAACGCCTCATCCGATGGACGCAGCGCATTCGCCGCCAGTTCCATGAAGCGCGCCCGCGTGCCGACGAGTTGCAGGAGCGGATCCGAGCGCCACGGCAGGCCGCTGCCGTCCGCGTACAGCAGCAGTTGCGTCCAGCGCATCAACTGACGCGTGCCGGCGGCGGCCATCGCTTCCTTCAGCGACGACACGTTGCGTCCGCGCGCATGGGCGCTCGAATTGGCGAGGCGCATGAGTTGCAGCACGATATCCGGATTGCGCTTCAGTTCCACTTCGAGCTCGCGCAGGCCGGGATCGCTGCCGAGCACGGACAAGAGCCGCAGGAGCGTGCCGCGCGCCGGGCTCGCGCGCCGCGCCGACAGCACTTGCGGCCGCGCGAAGAAGTAGCCCTGAAAGAGATCGAAGCCGAGTTCGCGCGCCTCTGCGAAATCCTCGTGCGTCTCGACCTTTTCCGCGACGAGCAGCTTGCCGTGCTTCTTCACGAGCGCCGTCAGTTCGCGCAACTGCGAGCGCTCGGCCGCGAGCAGGTCCACCTTGACGATATCGACCGATGGCAGCGCGGCGAGCAATGCGTCGTCGAGGCGCGTCACGTCGTCGAGCGCGAAGCGAAAGCCGTCGCGGCGCAACTGCGCGCATCGCTTGAAGAGCGCGTCGTCGAACTCGATGTTCTCCAGCAACTCGAGCACGAATCGCTCGGGCTGCATGAGATGCACGACGTCGTCGAAGATCAGTTCGCGGCTCATGTTCACGTAGCCGGGATGCAGGCCGAGCACGGCCGGCACGCCGATCTCGCCGACCGTGCGCGCGACGACATGCGCGGTCGCCTGCACGTCGTCATCGACGCGGGCGCGGTTCTCGGGTCCGTCGCGGAAGAGGAGCTCGTAGGCGGCGAGCGCGCCCGCGCCGTCGAGAATCGGCTGGCGTCCGACATAGACGCTCGGCTCGCGTCGGGCGCGCAGTTTCAGCGAACAATCGGGCATGACGGGAACCGAATGAGAGCGACGAATCCGTCAGGCAGGACTACGAGTGCGGACGCAAAGGTTTGCGCCGACGCCGGCACGTGAGCGGTCTCGAAGCCGCAACGACCTGCTCGGGCCGGCGATGAAAGGCAATCGATCATGAAGCGTAACGTGTGCGACAAATTCCCCAATCGGGCGACCGTGACGCGGAACGCCCGCCGCATGGCGACCGGGGCCGGGGCGTTTCCGCCGGAAACGCGCACTGTAACCGAAAATCGCCTTGCGCCCATGTTTACGCCAAGCGCGCGACGGCCGCGCCGGGCGTTTTCCCCGATTGCCGGCGGCGTCCCGCGTGGCTGCGGCATGCGGTTAAAGAATTTCGCTGAACCGCCGATAACTCGCGTGATAGAGCGTGCCGCGCGTCGTGCCGGCGCGCCGTACGCCGAGCCGCTCGAAGCGGTATTCGCGCGCCGCCGAAGCATCCGACGATCAGCCTCTGCGTCGACCATCGGCTGCGCGCCGCCGCGAGAACCTAAATGACCATGCAAGCGAACCGGACTTCCGTCTCCCGCCGCGCACCCTGGCGCATCGCGCTCGATGTGCTGTGCCGCGCATGGAGACCCGCCGCGCGAGACGACTGCGATCCGCACGCGCGCGACGCTGGGTCGCCCACGTCCACGTCCACGTCCGCCTCTGCCTCCGCCTTGTCCCCGGCTCAAAGCGCGGGCATCGCGGGCAAGCCCGCCGCCGCGCTCGAAGCCACGCTCGGCGCGGTCGACTTTCTCGCGCAGGTGGACGACGCGCTGCGCTTTCAGTACGTGTCGCACGCGAGCATCGACTTCATCGGCTATCACCACGACTACCTGAGCATGCTGACGCTGCACGATCTCGTGCCGTCCGAGGAAGCGGGCGAACTGGACGCGCTCGTCGCCCGCGCGCGCGCAAGCGGCCAGCTCGAATGCGCGACGCTCAATCTCGTGAAGTCGCTCACTTACCCGATCTGCGTCGAGCTGCGGCTTCTGGCGACCGCCTCACAAGGCACGCCCGGCTTCGCGCTCGCCGCGTTCGACGTGTCGCGCTGGCGCGAACGCGAAGCGTCGCTCACGCACGCGCTGCATCACGATCCGCTCACCGGCCTCGAAAACGCGACCGCGCTTCAGGCGGCGGTCGTCGCGATGCAGGCGGAAGCGGAACGCACGCGCACGCATACGGCGCTCGTCCTGCTGGATATCGACGACTATCAGCGCATCAACCGCGCGCTCGGCTCCGAGGCCGGCGACGACATGCTGCGCGAAACCGCGCGCCGCATTCAGCACACGGCCACGCACGGCGAGCGCGTGGCGCGCGTGGCCGGCGACGAGTTCGCCCTGCTGCTGCCCGCGGGCGCGACCGCCGAAGCCGCCGAGAATCTCGCGCGGCGGCTCTTGACCGCCATCGCGCAGCCGTACCGGTATCGCGGACAGCACACGCATTTGTCGGCAAGCATCGGCGTGGCGTTGTATCCGGACCACGCAGTAAAAGACGGCGCGACGGCGAAACCCGGCGTGCAGGCGAGCCTGCTGCGCATGGCCGACCTCGCGCTCGCGCAGGCGAAGGCCGCGGGCGGCAACACGCTCGTCGTCCATACGCTCGACGACGATCCCGCCGACGCGGAACGCCTGAAGCTCGAAGCGGACCTCTACGAGGCCGTGCGCAACGGCGAGTTCTCGCTCTTTTTCCAGCCGATCACGAAGATCCGCACGGGCGCGGTCGTCGGCGTGGAAGCGCTGATGCGCTGGCATCATCCGGTGCATGGGCTCGTGCCGCCGTCGACCTTCATTCCGCTCGCGGAGTCCATCGGCCTCATCAACTATCTCGGCAACTGGGTGCTGAAGGCGGCGTGCATGCAGCTCGTGCAGTGGGACGCCATCGGCATCCGGCTCGATTACGTGTCGGTCAACGTGTCGCCGCGGCAGTTCCGCGACAAGCGCTTCCTCGCCGCGGTGAAGGAAGCCATCGCGCTCACGGGCATCGATGCCAAGCGGCTCGTGTTCGAGATCACCGAAAGCCTGCTGATGCAGGACCCGGAAGAAGCGACGCGCCTGCTCGAAGCGCTGCGCGCGCTCGGCATCCGCTTCGCCGTGGACGACTTCGGCACCGGCTATTCGAGCCTCGCCTATTTGCAACGGTTTCCGCTCGCGAAGCTCAAGATCGACCGCAGCTTTGTCGACAACCTGATTACGTCGCGCAACAACCGCGCGATCGTGAGCGCGGTGGTCGGGCTCGCGCAGTCGCTCGGACTGGAACTCGTCGCGGAAGGCGTCGAGACCGAGGCGCAGCGGGACTTGCTCGCCGAAATGGGCTGCGACCACATCCAGGGCTGGCTGATCAGTCAAGCCATGCCGTCGGACGAACTCGCGCGTTCGTTCCAATCGAGTTCGCTCGTGCTGCACGAGACAATATGAGCGTACGAATGTTCGTGTTCTAATCGAAGAGCGCGCCTTAACGCCCTGAATCCGTGTATCTTCCGGGGCTGGCCGCTGAATGAATGGATCGGGCAGAGCCGCTTCGGGTTAGCCGTTGCGCAACAACAGGTTTTTTTACGCATGGCACGCACCAAGGCCGAACTACTGGACAAGTTGTGGGGGCGCATGAGCGAGCGCGGGGACTTCCCGATGCTTTCGCAGGCGCTGCGCACGACCGTGTCCGCGATGAGCGATGACGACCTCGACTTCACTGCGCTCGTGCAAGTCGTGCTGTCGGACTTCGGGCTCACGCAGAAGGTGCTGCGGCTCGCCAATTCCGCGATGTACATGGCTTTCGGCGGCAACATCACGACCGTCACGCGGGCGCTGATGGTGCTCGGCATGGACGCGGTCGGCCATCTCGTCGTCGGACTCAAGCTCGTCGACCACTTTCATCAGAGCGCGCCGCGCCGCATCGACGCCAAGCTCGAACTCAACCGCACGCTGCTTTCGGGCACGGTCGCGCGGCAAGTGACCGAGCGCATCGACCTCCGTTCAGCGGAAGAAGCGGTGGTCTGCACGCTGATGCGGCAGATCGGCAAGCTGCTCGTCGCGTTCTATCTCGAACACGAGTGGGATCAACTGCGCCGCAAGGCGGCCACCGAGAAGATCAGCGACAGCAGCGCGTGCGCCGCGCTGCTCGGCGTGACGTTCGAAGAGATCGGCATCGAGGCGGCGGACCGCTGGCGTCTGCCGGAAACGATTCGCGCCGGCATGCGCGCGAGCGACCCGACCGCGCCGCCGGATGAGACCGTGCCGAAGCACGTACGCTGGCTGCAGGCCGTCACCAACTATTCGACCGAAGTCGCCGATGCGCTCACCGCGCAGAACGTCGCGGCGGGCGGACGCGAATCGATGCTCGTCGATATCGCCGAGCGCTACAGCGGCGCGCTCAATGCGGACGCGGAAACGCTTGCGTCGATGAGCCTTGCGCTCGCGAGCGAGGATAGCGGCGACGGCGTGATGCGCGAGATCGTCGAATTGCAGGCGAACGCGGACGCCATGGCGCGGGCGAGCGTATCGGCGGAGGCGCGCATCGGCGCGAGTCTCGCCGACTTGCGCTCGCTGCCGTCGAAGAACGCGCTCTCACCGGTGCTCGCGCTGGCGTCGGAGGCGGTGCTCGCAGGGCTCGGCCTTTCGCGCACGGTCGTCTTCGTGCGCCAGGCCAAGAATGAATTTCAGGCGCGTCTCGGCATGGGCGCGGGCATCGAGCCGATGCTTTCCTCGCTTTGCTTCAGCGCCGAGTTCCGGCCCGATGTGTTCCATCTCGCGATTACCAATCCTGTCGGCATCTTCATCGAGAATGCCCACGATCCGCGGATCGACGCGCGTTTGCCGCGCTGGTACAAGGAGACGCTCGGCGAAGCGCAAGCTTTCGTGCTGCTGCCCGTGAAGTCGAACGATTCGACTGTCGCGCTGGTTTATGGCGACTGGACCGTGGGGCAGCATGTGCACAAGATTTCTCCCCAGGAGATGGGGGCGCTCAATGAGCTCACACGGGAGCTTAGCCGTTTTTTCTCCAATGCTAATTGGAAGGAAGTTGAGTTGATTTGAGGGTTTTGGCTTTTTGTTCTTTGCTCTTTGCTCTTGCCGCTCTTTTTTGTCGAGGAACTTGTATTCGCGTCGGTTTATTGGCGTTGCCCCTGCCCGGGGCGGGGGTCACTTTCTTTGCCGCTGCAAAGAAAGTGACCAAAGAAAGCAGCTTTTCTTGGCCCGCAGCAGCAAGAGCGTGGTCACTCCGCAGAAAAGCATTGGCACTCAGCTTGAAACAACCTTGAATCACCCTCCACGCCCGCTGAGTGCCACGTCCGCCGAGCCCCTTGGCTCGTCAAAACCATCTCGAAACGACGCCTCTGCCACGTATTCGAGCCGCGACAAACCGCGCAAGCCCAACGACCACAAAAGGTTGCGACTGCGCTACGACTGCGACACGATACGGCAACGGCAACGGCAACGGCAACGGCAACGGCTACGGCTACGGCAACGGCTACGGCTACGGCTGTGGCTGTGGCCATCCATTGAAGTTATTATCAGTTGTGCGAAGCATCTAGATGGTTTTGACGAGCCAAGGGGCTCGGAGGACGTGAGTGTTCAGTGGGCGTGGAAGGTGAATCAAGGCTGTTTCAAGCTGAGTGCCAATGTCTTTCTGCGGAGTGACCACACGTTCAATGCTTTGGGCCAAAAGAAAGCTGCTTTCTTTGGTTACTTTCTTTGCAGCAGTGTATAAACCGGAGACATGGTAACAGGTGTGTCAGGACATAGGTAACACATTCAACTGCTTCTGCTGCGCTCTTTCAAGTCGACCGTATCGATTCGATGATGAAGGAAGTACACGTCATAGCAGCCGTCGGTGTTCGGACACGCCCGCAGGGCGATCGTCAGGTTCGCCAGCGCGCTTGAGACTTTGAAGCGTCGCGACTGGAAACGCACCTCGCCGTTGAGCCCGACCCGAACCACCGCGTCTGCGTCCCCGTATTCAATCGGCGGCATGCGCTCCGGATACGCTCGCGGGCTGGGTCGATAGCGCGAAATCGGCGTGGCCATGTCCAGCGCCTGATGCGGCCGCTCGTGGTTGTACACCTGGCGCCACGCGTCGAAGGCTTGTTGGGCGCT
>NZ_JALQDC010000009.1:0-23776 GCF_023631445.1 Caballeronia sp. GAWG1-5s-s
ATTCGTCCGAAGTGTTACCTATGTCCTGGAACAGGTGTTACCCATGTCTCCGGTCTATACACAGCGGCAAAGAAAGTGACCCCCGCCCCGGGGAGGGGCAACACTAATAGACCGACGCGAATACAAGTTCAACGACGAAAGAGCAGTTCATCTAAGCAAAGCATGAAGCGCCCTCGCCCTCGCCCTGGGCAAAAGCCAGAGCAAGAGCAACAGCCCACAACAAAAACCACCTTCAGACCAACTGAAACTTCCCCACAAGCCCCTTAAGCGCACGCGCTTGATCATCGAGCGATTGCGCCGCAGCCGCCGCCTGCTCGACGAGCGCCGCGTTCTGCTGCGTCCCGGCGTCCATCTGCGAAACGGCGTGTCCGATCGCCTCGATGCCCGACTTCTGCTCGGCCGAAGCCGCCGAAATCTCGCCCATGATGTCCGTCACGCGTCGGACAGCGCGCACCACTTCTTCCATCGTCGCGCCCGCCTCCTGCGCATACGTCGAGCCATCCGACACGCGCGAAACCGACGTGTCGATCAACGTCTTGATCTCCTTCGCCGCCGCCGACGACCGCTGCGCCAGAGCGCGCACTTCCCCCGCCACGACCGCGAAGCCGCGTCCTTGCTCGCCGGCGCGCGCCGCTTCGACGGCCGCGTTCAGCGCGAGAATGTTCGTCTGAAACGCGATGCCTTCGATCACGCCGATGATGTCGCCGATGCTCTTCGCGCTCGCATCGATGCGCTCCATCGTCTCGACCACGCGGCCCACCACCTTGCCGCCCTTCTCCGCGATCTCCGACGCATTGTGCGCGAGCGTCGTCGCCTGCATCGCGTTATCGGCGTTCTGGCGCACCGTCGACGTCAGTTGCTCCATGCTGGCCGCGGTCTTCTCCAGCGCGACCGCCTGCTCTTCCGTGCGACGCGACAGATCCACGTTGCCGGTCGAGATTTCGCTCGACGCCGACGCGATCGCCTCCGCGCTCGCCGCAATGTCGCCGACCGTCGCGGACAAGCCCGACTGCATTTCGGATAACGCGTAGAGCATGCTGGCGTCATCGCGGCGCTTGAGGCGGATCGGATAAGCGAGATCGCCCGACGCGATGCGGCTCGCGATTTCCTTCGCATAGCCCGGCTCGCCGCCGAGTTGTCCCGACAGACGCCGCACGACCCATTCGCTGACGATGATCGCGAGCACGAAGAGCGCAATCGTCAGCACCGACACCATCACGAACGACGAGTGGAAGATGAACGCGGCGGCGTCGATGGTCGCTTTCGCGGCGGCGCCCCGGCGCGCGACGAGCTCATCGACCATCTTCTCCAGCTTGCTGGTCTCGACGAGCAGCGAGACGTCCTGCATGCCGACTTGCCAGTTCATCTGCGAGAGATCGAGCGGCTGCTCCTTCACGAGCTTGACGAAGCCGCGCAGGTTGCCGCTCCACGTCGCGAGCGCGGCGGAGAAGCGCTTCTGTTGCCCGAGCGCGTCGGTGTCCGCATGGTCGATGTACTGCGCCAGTTGCGCCTGCTCCTTGCCGATCTCGGTCAGCGCGCGTTCGATCTCGTTGCCGAGATCGTCGCGTTCCTTCGCCGTCGATGCGGTGAGCAGCATCTTCTGCGAACGGCTCGCGCGCAGCACGTACCCGCGCGTTTCCTCGGCCGCGCGGCTCGCGACATAGCCTTGCGTGTAGATGGACTCGGTCGCGCCGTTGAGCCGGCTGATCTGCGTGAGCGCAATCGCGCCGATGCCGAGCGTGCCCGCCAGAACGAGGCCGAACGCGAGGCGCAATGTCGCCTTCACGGACAGCGCGCGCTTCGAAGCCGTCTTGTTTCCTGCGCGTGCCGCCTGTCCCGAAGCGGCGTTCGGCATCAGGCCGGCGCCTCGCGCGGCGCGTAGCGGAAAGAGTCTCATCATGTATCCCCGTGTGATTTTCTTCGAACGGTACGCCCGCTCTACGGGACGCCCACATCGCTGGTCTACGGCATAAGCCTCGTTTTCTTTAGCGCGGTGCGTACGGCCGTTCGGTGCCCGGCGATTCTTATAACCGGCCAAAATTCGTTTGTTCAGACGATTCGGGTCGCATCGCCCGTGACGTGTCCGATTCTCGACAAACCTTGGCATGACAACGCAAGCGAGCCACCCTACACTTGACACACATTCGGTTCGCGCATGAATCGCGTGCAGAACAACGAATCCGACACCACCGCTTTCTTTCCTCCCTCAACCATGCAAACAAGCATCGACAAAGGCGCTTTCCCGGGTTCGGGCGGCGCGTCGGCAGTGAATGCGGCCAACGCGGCCAGCGCGTCGAATGCGGCACCCGTGCCAGCGCCGCGCACCGTGTATTCCGTGCTGGGCGCCATCAGCTTCTCGCATCTGCTCAACGACATGATTCAGTCGCTGATTCTGGCGATCTACCCCATGTTCAAGAGCGAGTTCGCGCTCACGTTCGGGCAGATCGGCCTGATCACGCTGACGTATCAGATCACCGCGTCGCTGCTGCAACCGATCGTCGGGCTGTACACGGACAAGCACCCGAAGCCGTATTCGCTGCCCGTCGGGATGGGCTTCACGCTGTCGGGTCTTCTGCTGATGTCGATTGCGGGCAACTTCGGCACGTTGCTGATCGCGGCGGCGCTGGTGGGCTGCGGATCGTCGGTGTTCCATCCGGAATCGTCGCGGGTGGCGCGCATGGCTTCGGGCGGCAAGCACGGCCTCGCGCAGTCGCTGTTTCAGGTGGGCGGCAACGCGGGCTCGTCGCTCGGGCCGCTGCTTGCCGCGCTCGTCGTGATTCCGCACGGCCAGCGCTCGATTGCGTGGTTCTCGGCGGCCGCGCTGCTGGCGATGGTCGTGCTCGCGAACATCGGCCGCTGGTACAAGCGTCATCCGGCGGTCAAGAAAGGCCGCGGAAAAGCGGCGCACGCGGCGCTGCCGCGCGAGAAGGTGATGCTGGCGATGAGCGTGCTCGTCCTGCTCGTCTTCTCGAAGTACTTCTACCTTGCCAGCATCACGAGCTATTTCACGTTTTATCTGATCAGCAAGTTCGGCGTATCGGTGCAGGCCGCGCAGATTCACCTGTTCGTGTTCCTCGCGGCGGTCGCGGCGGGCACGATCATCGGCGGGCCGGTGGGCGACAAGGTCGGACGCAAGGCGGTGATCTGGGTATCGATTCTCGGCGTCGCGCCGTTCACCTTGCTGATGCCGTATGTGAACCTGTTCTGGACCGGCGTGCTGTCGGTGGTGATCGGGCTCGTGCTGGCCTCGGCGTTCTCGGCGATTCTGGTCTACGCGCAGGAACTGATTCCCGGCAAGGTCGGCATGGTCGCGGGCCTGTTCTTCGGCTTCGCGTTCGGCATGGGCGGCGTCGGCGCGGCGGTGCTCGGCCATCTCGCGGATGTGACGAGCATCGACTATGTGTACAAGCTCTGTGCGTTCCTTCCGTTGATCGGCGTGCTGACGGTGTTGCTGCCTAAGACTCACGACGCCAAGGCTTGAGCCTCGTGCTTGGGTAGAACGCCCGGTCATGGAAACGTGATCGGGCGTTCGTGTTTGCGGGCAGGCTCAACGACAGGTGATGACGAGCTTCCTGTAGCCATTCTCGACGACGGGCTCCTGCGCCTGACATCGGGATACGGGCGTCGAGAGCTTTCGCGAAAGCAGTATCGTGTTGCCATATCCGCACGACAGCCAGACGCCGTGCTCGTTCTCGCCGGCGACGAATCGCCAGTTGTACCACCTTTGGCCGTTGACCGTCGTGATCTCCGGCTTCAGGTCAAGCCGTTGCTCGGGCGGCCCGATCGTCACGACGACGTCCTGCACCGATAGCGTCGTGCGCCGTTGCTGCGGCTGCCATCCGTCCGGCGCATCGGTGATGACGGCGGGCTGCATCGTCACGCGCGCGGGGCACGCGATCTCGACGGCGCCGGCGGCGGCCGACGCCGCCAGCGATGCAGCGCCGATCACTGCACGCAGCCAATGCGTGCTGCACGATTTCACGCTCGTCCTCATTCGATGATGGAGAACGCGTCGGCGTTATTGCTCGGGTCCACGTATCTGCCGTTTTTCAGCCGGCCTTTCCGACAGATGGCGCGCGACGAGACCACCGGCTTGTTGTCCTCGTCGTTCGCCCATTGATCCATCACCCAGATGCAATGTCCGTCGCTGCGCAGGAAGAACGCGGCGTGATTGCCGTGCGCGTGGCTCCGGTATTCGCCTTTGACGAAGGTTGCGATGGCCGTGCCGACCGGGATCAACGGGGTATCCATCACGCGTACGCCTTCCCGCCAGAGCGCGGTGGCGGGCGCGTGCGCATAGTGCTTGACCAGATCGACGCACTGGTGCGATCCGACCATGTCGGTGCCTTCCAGGCTGGCTGCGTCGGAATATCGGTATGACATGGAGACCCTCCTTTGACAAGGTCTCCTGATCGTATGCGCCACCGCATCAGCCGATATCACCCGCGAGCGTCAAATTGCGGCATCGTTTGCGGAAGATCAATGCCGCGTGTCTGCCTTATCGCTTGCCGGATGCTTCCAGTGCCGCCCTGATCTGCGCGAGCGCGCTCGCGTCCTCGATCGTCGGCAGATCGCCCGGATCGCGGCCTTCGGCCAGCGCGGCAATCGCGCGACGCAGCAGCTTGCCCGATCGCGTCTTCGGCAGCATCGAAACGAAATGCACGCGCGCCGGACGCGCAATCGCGCCAAGCTGCGTATCGACCGCGTGGCACAGCTCCGCTTCCATGCCTTCGCGCGCGCCCGGCGCATTGATGCGATCGGCGTCGCGCAACACGACGAACGCCGTCGCCGTCTGGCCCTTGAGCGCATCCGCCACGCCGACGACCGCCACTTCCGCGACCGCCGCGTGCGCCGACAACGCCTCCTCGATCTCGCGCGTGCCGAGCCGATGTCCCGCCACGTTGATCACGTCGTCGGTGCGCCCGAGTATCGACACGTAGCCGTCCTCGTCCTGCACGCCCCAGTCGAACGTCGAATAGACCATCTGGTTCGGCACGCTGCGCCAGTACGTGTCGACAAAACGCCGGTCGTCGCCCCATACGGTCTGCATGCAGCCCGGCGGCAGCGGATAGCCGAGCGTCACGACGCCCTTCTCGCCCGGCGCGCACGGCTCGCCGGTCATCTCGTTGCGCAGCGTCAGGTTGAAACCCATCGACGGCACGCCCGGCGAGCCGAGCTTCGACGGCAATTGTTCGATGCCGCGCGGTATCGCCAGCATCGGCCAGCCGGTTTCCGTCTGCCAGTAGTTGTCGATCACGGGCTTCTGCAGCGCGCTCTGGATCCACTGCGCGGTGGGCTCGTCGAGCGGCTCGCCCGCCAGAAAGAGCGCGCGCAGGCTCGACAGATCGTATTTCTCCATCAGCGCCGGATCCTGCTTCTTCAGGACGCGGATCGCGGTGGGCGCGGTGAACATCAGGTCGATCTTGTGCTGCTCGACGAGCCGCCACCAGATGCCGCCATCCGGACGAACGGGCGTGCCTTCGTACATGACGGTCGTGAGTCCCGCAATCAGCGGCGCGTAAATGATGTAGCTATGCCCGACGACCCAGCCGATGTCCGACGCCGTGAACATGGTGTCGCCGGCCGCGCCCTGGAAGATATGCTCCATCGACGCCGCGAGCGCGACCGCATAGCCGCCGACATCGCGCTGCACGCCCTTCGGCTTGCCCGTGGTGCCGGACGTGTAGAGCACATACGACGGCTCGTTCGATTCGAGCCATTCGCAGGGAACGTGCGCATCAAAGAATTGCTCGCGCAGCGGCTCGTACGCGACGAGATAACTCGCCTGAAGGCGCTCGGGCGCGAGCTGCCGGTCGATCAAAAGCACTTGCGGCAGCTTGAATTCGGCGCGCGACAAGGCTTCGTCGACGAGCGGCGTGTAGTCGATCACCTTGCCCGCGCGCGCGCCCGCATCGGCGGTGACGATGAGCGTGGGCTCGGCATCGTCGATGCGCGCCGCGAGGTTCGGCGCCGCGAAGCCGCCGAACGCGACCGAATGGATCGCGCCGATGCGCGCGCACGCGAGCATCGCGAACAGCGCCTCGGGGATCATCGGCAGATAGATGAGCACGCGGTCGCCCTTCTTGACCGAGAGCGAGCGCATGACGGCGGCCATGCGGTTCACTTCCGCGTGCAGCTCGGCGTAGGTGTAGCGACGCTCGATGCCCGTTTCAGTCGAGACATAGACGAGCGCGTCTTGCTGCGCGCGCGAGGCGAGATGGCGATCGACCGCGTTATGGCACAGGTTCGTGCGCCCGCCGACGAACCATCGCGCGAATGGCGGGTTGCTCGCATCGAGCACCTGTTCGAACGGCGTCTGCCAATGGATGCGGCGGGCCTGCTCGGCCCAGAAAGTTTCGGGCTCTTCGATCGACTGGCGATACGCTTCTCGGTAAGTCGGCATGCGCGTCCTCTGCAAGATGCAAGCGGTGGCGAGTCGCTGCTCGGCGACTCGCTCCACAGCATAGAGCAGCGGGCGAATGGCTGCCTAGAGAGGGCGCGCCCTGATCGGGTGAGCGTGTTAGTGGTCTGCGGGTTCAGACCGCGCGGCTCTTTGGTCTGCGCGATCTGCGGGATGGCGGCGCGCTGGCCGGTGCCGCGCCGTGCCTGAGCAGCACCGGCGCGAGTTCGCCTGCCACGCGCATGCTCGATACAACGACCGTTCGCACGCCGCTGTCTTGCGTGAGCGTGCGCAGCGTTTCGCGCGTCGTCGCCCGGGCCTCGATGCGCGGTTCGATCACGATGAATCCGCGACAGTGCGCCGCCAGCGCCACGCGATGCGTGCGCAGCCACGCGGCGCGCAGAGCAAAGTCGTCGGGCGTTTCGTCGTCGCTGTGTTCCGCGACGATGACGAACGGCGTCGCGAGCGCGAGCAGCCGGCGCATCTGCGCAGACCACGCGAACGCGTAGCCCGGCTTCATCGCCCGGCGACGCACGCGCACGAGCGGGAAGCGGCTTGCGTCGAACATCCGGTTGTCCAAGGCGTTGAGAGTAAGGTCGTCGGCGATCACAGCGGCTTCGGGCTCCATTCGTTCAGGGCGGCAACGAGGCTCGCCCAGCGGGAACGGCGCGGCAGGACGCGCTTTTTGCGCGCGACGCGTGGCGGCGGGCATTCGACGCGCGCGGACGACGGCGCGGCGGGCGCTTCGGCCCAGGCGCGGCGGGTTGTTTCGAGGACTTTGGCGGCGTTCGCTGCGATGGCGCAGGCTGCTAGTGCATCGCGCGGTTCGGCGTGCGATACGCCGTCGGGCTTCGGATCGTTGGTCACGTCGCGCCTCCAGTCGTGTATCCACGATGTATGACCCCATTGTATTGAGAATCATTCTCAATAACAAACGTGATGGGTCGGATCCGGCAAGATGTGGCAGCCGACGATTCGCATGCTGCTGCTCGCGGTGGTTCGAGCGGTGCGAGCGGTCGGACGGCTCCAACGCGCGCGGTTGCGCGGCACAGGCAGTACAGACTGCTGGTGCCGTTGGTGCCGTTGGTGCCGTTGGTGCCGCTGCAGCCGTTGGTAGCGTTGGTGGCGTCCGTGCCGTTGGTGCCGCTTGTGCTTTGCCGCCGAGCCGTCGGGGCCGCTGAGCCGCTGAGCCGCTAAGCCGCTAAGCCGCTGAGCCGCTGAGCCGCTGAGCCGCTGAGCCGTGGAGCCGTGGAGTCGCGGAGCCGCTAGAGCCGTTAGAGCCGCAAGAGCCGTTGCAGCCGTTCGTGTCATTGGAGCCGTTCCTGCCGTTGGAGCCGTTCGTGCCGTTGAGGTGTCGAAGCCCGTTGAAGCCGTGGCAGCCGTTGCAGCCGTTGGGCCGGTCACAGCGGCAGTAGCAGTTGCAGCGTTGCATCGGTTCGAGCAGTAAATTCGGCTCAAGCAACTCAACCGCCCCAAGCATTCGGACCGGCCTAAGCGGTCGCTAGCCTTCAACTGGTCCAACCCCGGCCAACCGCCTCACCCACCCCGCATCAAAAACCGCGACAACACCCCCGACGAGTACATCCCCGCAATCGCCGTCAAGAACTCCGCGAAGGACGCGGGCGCGGCGGCATCGGCCGTATCAGAAATGGTGCGGACAACGGCGCACGGCACGCCGTGCTCGTAGCAGACCTGCGCGAGCGCCGCGCCTTCCATCTCGACCGCGAGCGCATCCGGCAGCGCAGCGCGCAACGCGCTCACCGCCTCGTGGCTCGCGATGAACTTGTCGCCGCTCACCACCAGCCCGCGATGCACGCGCGGCCGCATGACGGCGAAGCGCTCGGCGAGCGCGTCGCCTTCGGTTTCGATGAACGCGAGCGCCGCGGCAGCGAGCGCGTCCGACAGCGCGCTGTCGGCGTCGAAATGCGTGCGCTCCAGCAGCGGCACTTCGTAGCGCGGGAAAAACGGCGATGCGTCGAGATCGTGCTGAAGCAGCGCGTTCGCGACGACGATATCGCCTACGCGCACATCCGCCCGCACGCCGCCCGCCACGCCGGTGAAGAGAATCGCATCGACGCCGAAGACGTGGATGAGCGCGCTCGCCGTCGCGGCCGCCGCGACCTTGCCGATGCGCGCGAGCGTCACGACTACAGGCACGCCGTGCGCCTCGCCGACGTGATATTCGCGCTTGCCGAGCGTCACCGTGCGCACGTCGCCCGCGTCCCGCATGTGCGCGATCAGGTCGCCCAGTTCCTGCGGCAGCGCCGCCATGATCGCAAGCCGCTTCATTCGACGGCTTGTAGCTTGGCCACGGCCAGCGCCAGCCACTTCTCGCCGTGACGCTTGAAGCGCACCTGCGCGCGGGCATCGCCGCCAGAGCCTTCGAGCGCCGTCACGGTGCCCTCGCCGAACTTCGTGTGAAACACAGCCTGCCCGACCTTGAAGCCGGTATCGGCCGCGCGCTGTTCGTTCGCGAACGACGGTAGCGCCGGACTCGCCGTCGACGCACCGCCGCGTTCCTGTCCCGGCCGCGCGAACCAGTCGCGGCCCCAGCCGGCGTTGTCGGCGCGTCCGCCCCAGCGCGCGCCCGCTTCAACTTTCGGCGTGAGCCATTTGAGCGAGCCTTCCGGCAGTTCGTCGAAGAAGCGCGAGCGGATGTTGTAGCGCGTCTGGCCGTGCAGCATGCGGCTCTGCGCGAACGACAGATACAGCCGCTCCTTCGCCCGCGTGATCGCGACATACGCGAGCCGCCGCTCTTCTTCGAGCCCGTCGGATTCCTGCGCGCTGTTTTCGTGCGGAAAGAGCCCTTCTTCGAGCCCGGTGATGAACACCGCCGTGAACTCCAGACCCTTCGCCGCGTGGACGGTCATCAACTGCACGGCGTCCTGTCCGGCTTGCGCCTGGTTGTCGCCGGCTTCGAGCGATGCATGCGACAGGAAGCCCGCGAGCGGCGTCATGGTGTCAGGATTCTGCGCGGGATCGGCGATGCCGGGCGCATCCAGCACTTCGATCTCGCCGTCCTCGCTGACCGCCGTGATCTCCTGCGCGGCGGTCGCGCCGGGGCGCAGCGGAATCGAGCGCGCGGGCGTATCCAGCCCGTAGCCTTCTTCGCTCACGAACGCCGCCGCTGCGTTGACCAGTTCCTGCAAGTTTTCAAGCCGGTCCTGCCCTTCCCGCTCGGTCTCGTAGAACGCGGCGAGTCCGCTTGCGCGCACGACGTATTCGACCGTTTCCGGCAGGCTCATCTGCTGCGTTTCGGCGCGCATCTTCGCGATGAGCGTCGCGAACGCGCCGAGGCTCGATCCCGCCTTGCCGGTCACGTAAGGCACGGCAGCGGCCATCGAACAGTTGTAGAGACGCGCGGCGTCGGCCAGTTGCTCGATGGAGCGCGCACCGATGCCGCGCGTCGGGAAATTGACGACGCGCGCGAACGCCGTGTCGTCGTTCGGGTTGTCGATCAGCCGCAGATAGGCGAGCGCGTGCTTGATTTCCTGACGCTCGAAGAAGCGCAAGCCGCCATACACGCGATACGCAATGCCCGCGTTCACGAGCGTATGTTCGATGGTGCGCGACTGCGCGTTGCTTCGATACAGCACCGCGATCTCGCCGCGTGCGAGGCCCGTGTTGATGAGCGCCTTGATTTCCTCAACGATCCAGCCCGCTTCCTGCGAATCGGTCGCGGCCTCATACACGCGCACCGGCTCGCCGTGCCCCGCGTCCGTGCGCAGGTTCTTGCCGAGCCGCCGCGCGTTGTTCGCGATCAGATAGTTCGCGGCATCGAGAATGTGACCGTGCGAGCGGTAGTTTTGCTCCAGCTTGATGAGATTGCGCACGCGGAACTCGCGCTCGAAATCGTGCATGTTGCCGACGTTCGCGCCGCGAAACGCGTAGATGGACTGATCGTCGTCGCCCACGGCGAAGATCGCGTTGTGCTCGCCCGCGAGCTGCTTCAGCCACGCGTATTGCAGCTTGTTCGTGTCCTGAAACTCGTCGACCAGGATATTGCGAAAGCGCGCCTGATAATGCGCGCGCAGCGGCGGATTGTGCGCGAGCAACTCGTAGCAGCGCAGCAGCAACTCCGGAAAGTCCACGACGCCTTCGCGCTGGCATTGCTGGTCGTAAGCCTCGTACAGCTCGACGAACTTGCGGTTGAAGTTGTCGGTCGCATCGACGTCTTTCGGACGCAGCCCTTGTTCCTTCGCGTTGTTGATGAAGTACTGGAGGTTCTTCGCCGGACACTTCTCGTCGTCGACGTTCAGGCCCTTCATGAGCCGCTTGATCGCGGAAAGCTGGTCCGCCGTATCGAGAATCTGGAAGGTCTGCGGCAGGCCCGCGTCGCGGTAATGCGCGCGCAGCATGCGGTTGCACAGGCCGTGGAACGTGCCGATCCACATGCCGCGCGTGTCGATGGGCAAAAGCGCCGACAGGCGCGACATCATTTCGCGGGCCGCCTTGTTCGTGAACGTGACGGCGAGAATGGTCTGCGGCGATGCGTAACCCTGCTGAATGAGCCACGCAATGCGGGTGATGAGCACGCGCGTCTTGCCGCTGCCCGCGCCCGCGAGGATCAGCGCGGGCTCGTTCGGCAGCGTCACGGCGGCGAGCTGTTCGGGATTGAGGTTGGCGAGTAAATCGGGCATGGGAAAGTGGAGCGGCGCAAAGCGCGCCAGTGAGCGTGCCAAATGAGCGGGCGAGGAGTCGCCGGGTAGCCGACCATTATAAGACCGCGCTGATGGCGTCGCCCGGCGAGCCATTCGCGGCCGCAGACCGGCCGCGCCCGGATTCGTCCGATTGCGCGGTCCAAACCTTATAATCGGTGATTACCCCGCATCTTTTCACGCATTTTTCGGCAGATTTCACGATGAGCGACAGCACGCTTGCGAAGAGTTTCGAGCCCCAGAACATCGAGTCCCAGTGGGGCCCGGAATGGGAAAAACGCGGCTATTCCGCGCCGACCTTCAAGGAAGGTGCCAAGAACTTCTCCATTCAACTGCCGCCGCCGAACGTCACCGGCACGCTGCACATGGGGCACGCGTTCAACCAGACCATCATGGATGGCCTTACGCGCTATCACCGCATGCTCGGCGAAAACACGCTGTGGGTGCCGGGCACGGACCACGCGGGCATCGCGACGCAGATCGTCGTGGAACGACAACTCGACGCGCAAGGCATCTCGCGTCACGATCTGGGCCGCGAAGAGTTTCTGAAGCGGGTGTGGGCGTGGAAGCAGGAATCCGGCTCGACCATCACGCGGCAGGTGCGCAGGCTCGGCGCGTCGATCGACTGGTCGCGCGAATACTTCACGATGGACGACAAGATGTCCGCCGCCGTGCGCGACGTGTTCGTCACGCTCTACAAGCAAGGGCTCATCTATCGCGGCAAGCGGCTCGTGAACTGGGACCCGGTGTTGGGTACTGCCGTGTCCGATCTCGAAGTCGTGAGCGAGGAAGAGAACGGCAGCCTGTGGCACATCAAGTATCCGCTGCCGGACGGCTCGGGGCATCTGACGGTCGCGACGACGCGCCCAGAAACCATGCTCGGCGACGTCGCCGTGATGGTGCATCCGGAAGACGAGCGTTATGCGCATCTGATCGGCAAGACGGTCGTGCTGCCGCTTTGCGACCGCGAGATTCCCGTGATCGCGGACGACTACGTGGACCGCGAGTTCGGCACGGGCGTCGTCAAGGTCACGCCCGCGCACGACTTCAACGACTACGCGGTCGGCCAGCGCCACAAGCTGCCGCAAATCGAAATCCTCACGCTCGACGCGAAGATCAACGACAACGCGCCCGAGAAATATCGCGGCATGGACCGGTTCGACGCGCGCAAGCAGGTCGTCGCCGATCTCGAAGCGCTGGGTCTGCTCGATTCCGTCAAGCCGCACAAGCTGATGGTGCCGCGCGGCGACCGCACGGGCGTCGTCATCGAGCCGATGCTGACTGACCAATGGTTCGTCGCGATGAGCAAGCCCGCGCCCGAAGGCACGTTCAATCCGGGCAAGTCGATCGCCGAAACCGCGCTCGACGTGGTGCGCAACGGCGAGATCAAGTTCGTGCCGGAGAACTGGACCACGACCTATTATCAGTGGCTTGAAAATATTCAGGACTGGTGCATCTCGCGTCAGTTGTGGTGGGGGCATCAGATTCCCGCGTGGTACGGCGAGAACGGCGAGATCTTCGTCGCGAAGACCGAAGACGAAGCCCGCGCGGACGCCGAGCGTCAGGGTTACACCGGCTCGCTCAAGCGCGACGACGACGTGCTCGACACGTGGTTCTCGTCCGCGCTCGTGCCCTTCTCGTCGCTCGGCTGGCCGAACGAGACGAAGGAACTGAAGGCGTTCCTGCCTTCGTCGGTGCTCGTGACGGGCTTCGACATCATCTTCTTCTGGGTCGCCCGGATGGTGATGATGACCACGCATTTCACCGGCAAGGTGCCCTTCGAAACCGTCTATGTGCACGGCCTCGTGCGCGACGCCGAAGGCCAGAAGATGTCGAAGAGCAAGGGCAATACGCTCGACCCGATCGACATCGTGGATGGCATCGACCTCGAAACGCTCGTCGCCAAGCGCACGAGCGGTCTCATGAATCCGAAGCAGGCCGCGCAGATCGAGAAGAAGACGCGCAAGGAATTTCCCGACGGCATTCCGGCGTTCGGCACGGATGCGCTGCGCTTCACGATGGCGTCGATGGCCACGCTCGGTCGCAATGTGAATTTTGATCTGGCACGCTGCGAGGGGTATCGCAACTTCTGCAACAAGCTCTGGAACGCCACGCGGTTCGTCTTGATGAACTGCGAAGGCCACGATTGCGGTTTTGCGAACGTGGCCGGCTGCAAGCCCGGCGATTGCGAGCCCGGCGGCTATACCGACTTCTCGCAGGCGGACCGCTGGATCGTGTCGCTGCTTCAGCGCGTGGAAGCGGAAGTGGAGAAGGGCTTCGCGGACTATCGCTTCGACAATGTCGCAAGCGCAATTTACAAGTTCGTGTGGGACGAGTACTGCGACTGGTACCTCGAACTCGCGAAGGTGCAGATTCAGAACGGCACGCCCGAGCAGCAGCGTGCCACGCGCCGCACGCTCTTGCGCGTGCTGGAAACGGTGCTGCGTCTGGCGCACCCGGTCATTCCGTTCATCACCGAAGCGTTGTGGCAGAAGGTCGCCCCGTTGACGGACGCGTACCCGGCGGACGCGAAGGAAGGCGAAGCGTCGATCATGACGCAGCCGTATCCGCGCGCCGAGACGAAAAAGCTGGATGAATCTGCTGAACAGTGGGCCGCCGAACTGAAAGCAGTGATCGACGCATGTCGTAATCTGCGTGGCGAAATGAACCTGTCGCCCGCGGTGAAGGTGCCTTTGCTCGCGCACGGCGGCGCCGCGCGTCTTGCGTCGTTCGCGCCCTACGTCGCGGCGCTCGCGCGCCTCGCGGAAGTGAAGATCATCGACGACGAAGCGGCACTCGACAAAGAAGCGCACGGCGCGCCGGTGGCGATCGTCGGCGCGCACAAGCTGGTGCTGAAAGTCGAGATCGACGTGGCGGCGGAGCGCGAGCGTTTGACGAAGGAAGTCGAACGTCTTGGCGGCGAGATCGTCAAATGTAACGCGAAGCTGGGCAATGAAAGCTTTGTTGCAAAAGCGCCGGCCGCTGTCGTTGAACAGGAGCGTAAAAGGCTGGCAGAATACAAGACCACTATCGAGAAGCTTCAGGCGCAATTATTGCGACTGCCCGTGTGATGGGAGTCGTTTTTACGCCCTGTTCAGTCGCTTCACTCGATGTTCTAAATGATTAAGAGGATCAGGGTCATCACATGCTAAAAGTTACCAAAGCGGTTTTTCCCGTTGCGGGTCTCGGCACGCGGTTCCTCCCCGCGACCAAGGCTAGCCCGAAGGAAATGCTGCCGGTCGTCGACAAGCCGCTGATCCAGTACGCGGTCGAAGAAGCGATGGCCGCCGGCATCACCGAAATGATCTTCGTCACCGGCCGCAGCAAGCGTGCCATCGAGGATCATTTCGACAAGTCCTACGAGATCGAAGCCGAGCTGGAGGCGCGCGGCAAAGAGAAGCTTCTTGAGCTCGTGCGCAGCATCAAGCCGAGCCACGTGGACTGCTTCTACGTGCGTCAGGCCGAGGCGCTCGGTCTCGGCCATGCGGTGTTGTGCGCCGAAAAGCTCGTTGGCGACAACCCGTTTGCCGTGATCCTCGCGGACGACTTGCTGTACGGCAAGCCGCCCGTCATGTCGCAGATGATCGAAGTGTTCGACCACTATCACAGCTCGGTGATCGGCGTCGAAGAGATTCCGCCGCAAGACACGAAGTCGTACGGCATCATCGACGGCAAGGAGTGGGAAGACAACATCGTCAAGCTCTCGGGCATCGTCGAGAAGCCGGAGCCGGCGGTGGCGCCGTCGAACCTGGGCGTGGTCGGCCGCTATGTGCTGAAGCCGCGCATTTTCGATCATATCCGCGCGCTCAAGCCCGGCGCGGGCGGCGAGCTGCAACTGACGGACGCGATTCAGTCGCTGCTGTCGGATGAGCAAGTGCTCGCGTACAAGTATCACGGCACGCGTTTCGATTGCGGCAGCAAGCTCGGCTATCTGAAGGCGACGGTCGAATTCGCGCTGCGCCACCCGGAAGTGGCGAAGGACTTCGAAGAATACCTGCGCACGCGTTCGCCGGTTCTCGAGGGATAAGCGTCAAAGATTCTTGGCGAAGAAAATGCCCGTCACTTGCGTGACGGGCATTTTGCTTTTGCGCTACAGAATTTCAGCGGCGCCGCATCAAGAAGATAAACGTCTTGTCCTGCGAACTCGACTCGACGATTTCGTTGCCGGTCTGCTTGGCGAACGCTGCGAAATCGCGCTGCGAACCAGGATCGGTTGCGAGCACTTTTAGAATCTGGCCGCTCGTCATGTCGGCCAGCGCCTTCTTCGCCCGCAGAATCGGCAACGGGCAGTTGAGCCCGCGTGCGTCGACTTCCTTGTGAACTTCCATCGCGATTGAACCTTCCGTGTGCCTGATGGTTCGATTTTAACGCAGCGCTCAAAGATCCACCGGCCGCCCACTCCCATACGCTTCGCGCAGCGCAATCCCAATGCGCGTCGCCTCTCGCGCATCGTTCAGCGTGAGACCGGTCGGCGTGCCGTCCTTCAGCAGCGCGACGAACGCCTGCGCCTCGCGCAAGAACGCATCTTCGAAACGCTCGAAGAACGTCGGCGTGCACGCGTTGCGCATGCCGTGCTCATCCGCGATTTCGACGCGGTTCAGCCGCGGATTGCGCCCGACCGACAGCGCCCCCGCCGTGCCGATTACTTCGGTCTGCGTATCATGTCCGTGCGCCATCGTGCGCGAGGCGTAGAACACGGCGAGCCGGCCATCGTCGAATTCGACGACGCCCACGCCGTTGTCGATATCGCCGCATTCGCGCAGGCCCTGGTGAATCGCGATGGTGCCGCTCGCGAACACGCGTTTCGCACGCGGATTGCCGAGCATCCAGCGCGCGAGGTCGATGTCATGCACGCTGCAATCGAGAAAGAGTCCGCCCGAAGTCGGCGCGAAGCGGACGAAGAAACCGTCAGGGTCGTTCTTGTCGCAGGTCTGCGAGCGCACCATGAACGGCCGGCCGATCGCGCCCTTCCCGACCTGCTCGAACGCATCGCGATAACTCGCATCGAAGCGGCGCACGAAGCCGATCATCACGTGCAAGTTCGGATGCCGCGCGTGCGCTTCGATCACGCCGTCGCATTCGGCGAGATCGAGCGAGAGCGGCTTCTCGCAGAAGACGTGCTTGCCCGCCTCCAGCGCGGCGATGATCTGCCGCGCGTGCAGCGAAGTCGGCGTGACGAGCCACACTGCATCGACCGAAGCGTCGGCGAGCAACGCGTCGTAGTCCGCGTAGAGCGCAAGCTCCGGCAAGCGTTCGCGCGCCCACGCGCGTTCCTCGTCGACGGGACTGCACGCGGCAACGAGCTTCGCGCCCGGCACATGCCACGCGAGATTCTCCGCGTGGCGCCGGCCCAGCCGGCCGAGCCCGACAATTCCTACGCGCACCACGCGCACCGCGCTCACGCTGCTTGCTCCGCGAGCCGTACGATGCGCTTCTCGCGCCACGAAAGCGTCGCGGCTTCGGCCAGTTCCAGCGCCTTCAGGCCGTCGGCGACCGTCGTGCGGACCGGCTTGCCATGATTGACGGCATCGAAGAAATGCGCGATTTCCAGCGCATACGCCGCGCGATAGCGTTCGAGAAAGAACGCCTCGGGCACGTCCGTCGACACGGACGTCTTCGAATACGCGGTCACTTCGGTCGGCCGCACATTGCCCGCCTGAAGCATGCCGGCGCTGCCGAGCAACTCGAACCGCTGATCGTAGCCATACGCCGCGCGCCGCGCCGTGTTGATCTGGCACAGCCGGCCGCGCTTCGTGCGGATCGTGACCGCGGTCGAGTCGATATCGCCGGCATCCGCGATAGCCGGATCGGAGAGGCAACTGCCGGTCGCGTGCAGCGTCTCGGCTTCGTCGTCGAGCATCCAGCGAAAGATGTCGAAGTCGTGGATCAGCATGTCCTTGAAGATGCCGCCCGAATGCTTGATGTATTCGACCGGCGGCGCGCCTGGGTCGCGGCTCGTGACGATGAGCATTTCCGGATCGCCGATCTCGCCCGCATCGACGCGCGCCTTCAGCGCCGAAAACGTCGGATCGAAGCGCCGCTGAAAGCCGATCATGCACACGACGCCCGCGCGTTGAACGGCATCGGCGCAGGCGCGCGCGCGTTCGAGCGTCAGGTCCACCGGCTTCTCGCAGAACACGTGCTTGCCTTGTGACGCCGACTGCATGATGAGGTCCGCGTGCGTGTCCGTGCTCGAACACACGACGGTCGCGCCGATCGTCGCATCGCCCATTGCGCCGTCGATATCGGCTACTTGCGCGCCGTGCTGTTCCGCAAGCGCGGCCGCCGCGTCACGGTTCACATCGACGACATACTTCAGCCGCACGCCCGGCTGCCGCGCCAGATTCGCCGCGTGAATCTTGCCGATGCGCCCCGCTCCAAACACTGCCACGTCAATCGTCATAACCGCCTGTCTCCCTGGATTCTTCGACGTTCAATTCGAGCCGGTACGCGAGCGCGATAAAAAGCGCCTGGCACAGGCAGATAGTGCTCGTGAGCGAGCGGAACGCGAACGCGCTGCCCTCCTTCACGAGCAGACTCGCGCTCGCATGACGCGCGAGCGGCGAAAGCTGGCTATCGGTGATGACGAGCGTCGCCGCGCCGTGATGCTGCGCCGCGCGCACGCAATACTGCGTCTCCTTGCCGTACGGCGCGAAGCTGATCGCGATGAGCACGTCGCCCTTCTTCACGCTGCGGATCTGTTCGCGGAACATGCCGCCGACGCCCGAGATGAGATGCACGCGCTTCTTCGTATGGCCGAGCGCATAGACGATGTAGCTCGCCACCGCGAACGACCGGCGCACGCCGATTACATAGATGTTCTCTGCCTTCTGCAGCATCTCGACGGCGGCTTCGAACTGCGCGTCGTCGAGGCCGGCTTCGAGTTCGTCGAGGCCCGCGCGGCTCGCCGCGATGAATTCGCGCGCCACGGATACGCCCGAAGCGACGCCGGCTTTCTCGTCGATCAGCTTGCGAATGCGCTGCTGATAGCTCTGCGCCGTGCTCCCGCCCGCGTACGCCTGCCGGAACACCGCCTGGAGGTCGGAGAAGCCGGAGAAGCCGAAACGCTGCGCAAACCGCACGACCGCCGACGGATGCACGCCGCACGACGCGGCGATATCGCTCGTGCGGTCCATCATCACGCTCTGCCGATGCTGCTCGATATACGACGCCACGCTCTTCAGCTGGCGTGGCAGCGCATCGTATGCATCGGTGATCCGTTGCATCAGGTCGTCGACGGAGAGCACGTCGGTACTGGTTTCATCCTGCATGGAAAGCCCGGTTCGTCGGCGCCCGAAAGCGGGCGCCGGTGCAGCCGATTATAGAAAGCCCGCCCGCAATTTGGAAAGCATTTTCCATTTGTCGCACCGTTGAAATATCTATTGCAGACCGCCGAAAACTGACCTACTCTTGCTCGTGAGCATGGTGAGAGCGGCTCGTCGCCCTCGAACGGCTCGCCAAAAGATCACACCAGACAACAACCGAGATAGGTGGAGACAATGACCCTTTGCAACGGTCGGGCCGCGCTGCGCGCGCTGGCGGCTGCTGCTGCGCTGTGCAGCGCCGCGTTGTTCACGACGTCCCCCGCTCACGCGGCGCCGGACGCCAGATTCGTGCTCATCAGCCACGCGCCGGACTCGGACTCGTGGTGGAACACCATCAAGAACGCGATCAAACAGGCGGACGAGGACTTCAACGTCCAGACCGACTATCGCAATCCGCCCAACGGGGACATCGCCGACATGGCGCGTCTCATCGAACAGGCCGCCGCGCGCAATTACGACGGCGTCATCACGACGATCGCGGACTTCGACGTGCTGAAGAGCGCGCTCAACAAGGTCACGGCGAAGAAGATTCCGCTCGTCACGATCAACTCGGGCACCGAGGAACAAAGCGCGCAGCTCGGCGCGATCATGCATATCGGTCAGCCGGAATACGTGGCGGGTAAAGCGGCGGGTGAGAAGGCAAAGGCGGCCGGCGTGAAGTCGTTCCTGTGCGTGAACCATATCGCGACGAACACGGTGTCGTTCGACCGTTGCCGCGGTTTCGCCGATGCCATCGGCGTGGACTACAAGGCGTCTACGGTCGACTCGGGACAGGACCCGACCGAGATCCAGTCGAAGGTCTCGGCGTTCCTGCGCAACCATCCGGACACGCAGGCGATTCTCACGCTCGGACCGACGCCCGCTTCCGCGACGCTCAAGGCGGTTACGCAAATGGGCCTGCAAAACAAGGTCTATTTCGTGACCTTCGACTTCTCCGACGACATCGCGAAGGCGATCAAGGACGGCACGATCAAGTTCGCCATCGACCAGCAACCGTACTTGCAGGGCTATATTCCGGTCGCGGTGCTCGCCATCGTGAAGAAGGAACACACCACCGATCCGGCGAAGATCCGTCAGCTTCTCGAAGCGAACCCGAAGTTCAAGGCGCGCCTCGAAACCTACGGCTTGCAGCCGTCGTACGGGCCGAAGAACATTCGCTCGGGCCCGGGCTTCATCACTAAAGACAATCTCGACAAGGTCGTGAAGTACGCCGGGCAGTATCGCTGATGCACGGCTGACCTCATTCGGGCGGCGCAACGCGCGGGCCGCCCGCTTTTCTCCGACATGACTCTCTGCTGCGTCCGTTCCCGGACGCGGCAGGCACGCACGCACGCATCGTTACTGCATCGCTATCGTTTCAAGGAGCCATCATGGGCGTAGCCGGCAAGCACTATCCTCCACACGCGAATCCTCAGCACGACAGCGCCGACGCTGCGACCGACAAGGACAGGCCATCGGACGAGCGGGTGCGCCGGCAGTCGTGGTTCGGGCATCTGCTCAATCGCCCGGAATTCGCCGCGATATCGGGCACGGTGCTGGTATTCATCGTATTCGGCTTCGGCGCGGGTTCGTCGGGCATGTTCAACCTCGACGGCGTGATGAACTGGTCGCAAGTGGCCGCCTACCTCGGGCTGCTCGCGGTCGGCGCGTGCCTTTTGATGATCGCGGGCGAGTTCGACTTGTCCATCGGCTCGATGATCGGCTTCGCCGGCATGATGGTCGCGCTGCCCTCGGTCTATTTCCACTGGCCGATTTCGCTCGCCATTCTGTTCGCGTTCGTCGCGTCCATGCTGCTCGGCGCGCTCAACGGCTATCTCGTGATGCGCACGCGCCTGCCGTCGTTCATCGTCACGCTCGCGTTCCTGTTCATTCTGCGCGGCCTGACGCTCGCGCTCTCGATCATGTTCGCGGACCGCACGATCATCTCCGGCGTCGGCGATCTCGCGCAGAAGGACTGGGTCGCCGATACGCTCTTTCATGGCGTCGCGCTGCACGGCTTCTTCACGTGGCTCGCGCATCTGGGCATCGGCAAGCTGCTCGATAGCGGCGAGCCGCTCGTGCCCGGCATCCCGAAGGTCATCATCTGGTGGCTCGTGCTCGCGGCGATCGGCGCGTTCGTGCTCGCAAAAACGCGCTATGGCAACTGGATTCTCGCCGTCGGCGGCGATGCGAACGCCGCGAAGAACGTCGGCGTTCCGGTGAAGCGGGTGAAGATCTCGCTCTTCGTGCTGACTGCGTTCTGCTCGTGCCTCTTCGCCGTGCTGCAAGTGTGCGATATCGGCTCGGCGGCGGCGGATCGCGGCTTGCAGAAGGAATTCGAAGCGATCATCGCGGCGGTCATCGGAGGCACGTTGCTGACGGGCGGTTACGGCTCGGTCGTCGGCGCATGTTTCGGAGCCCTTATTTTCGGCGTCGTGCAGATCGGCATCACCTACACGAACGTCAGCTCCGACTGGTTCCGCGTGTTTCTCGGCGTGATGCTGTTGATCGCCGTGCTCTTCAATCACTACGTGCGCCGCCGCGTGTCGCAGGCGCAATGAGGACGACCGCCATGAACGACGACAACATTCTCGCGCTCGAAAACGTCAGCAAGTTCTTCGGCAAGGTGATCGCGCTCAACGGCGTCACGTTGCGGCTCAAACGCGGCGAAGTGCACTGTCTGCTCGGCGATAACGGCGCGGGCAAGTCCACGCTCATCAAGACGCTGGCAGGCGTGCACGCGCCTTCTGCCGGGCAGTATCTGGTCGATGGCAAGCCCGTGCATTTTCAATCGCCGAAAGAAGCGCTCGACCTCGGCATCGCGACGGTGTATCAGGACCTCGCGCTCGTGCCGCTGCTGTCGGTCGCGCGCAACTTCTTCATGGGCCGCGAGCCGCAGAAGAAGCGCTTCGGTCTTTTCAGCGTGATGGACCTCGATCTCGCCGCCGAAACGTCGCGTGCCAAGCTCGCGGAAATGGGCATCAACGTGCGCGATGCGCATCAGCCGATCGGCACCATGTCCGGCGGCGAGAAGCAATGTCTCGCGATTGCCCGCGCCATTCACTTCGGCGCGCGCGTGCTGATCCTGGACGAACCGACCGCCGCGCTCGGCGTGAAGCAGAGCTTCAATGTGCTCAAGCTCATTCACAAGGCGCGCGCGAAAGGCATCTCCGTGATCTTCATTACGCATAACGTGCACCACGCGTATCCGATCGGCGATTCCTTCACGCTGCTCAACCGCGGCCGTTCGATGGGCACCTTCACGAAGGACACCATCACGAAGAACGAAGTGCTCGACATGATGGCGGGCGGCGCCGAGATGCAGAAGATGATCGGCGAACTCGAAGGCGCGACCATCTGATACCAGGGACATCATTCATGCCTGCACAAAACACTTCCCGTTTCGCGCCGGATCGCACGCGCGATATCGTGTGCCTCGGGCGTCTCGCCGTCGATCTGTATGCGCAGCAAGTCGGCGCGCGGCTCGAAGACGTCTCGACGTTTGCAAAGTATCTCGGCGGATCGTCGGCGAATATCGCGTTCGGCTGCGCGCGGCTCGGGCTCAAGTCGTCGATGCTCGCACGCGTCGGCAATGACCACATGGGGCGTTTTCTCACCGAAACGCTCGCGCGCGAAGGTTGCGATATCAGCCACGTTCGAATCGATCCCGAGCGGCTGACCGCGCTCGTGTTGCTCGGCATAGAAGACCGCGATACGTTCCCGCTCGTCTTCTATCGCGAGAACTGCGCGGACATGGCCGTCGACGAAAGCGATTTCGACGAAGCGTATATCGCGTCATCGAAGGCGCTGCTGATCACGGGCACGCACTTCTCGACGGAGCACGTGAACCGCACGAGCCGCCGCGCGCTCGAATATGCGCGACGCAATCAGGTCCGCACGATACTCGACATCGACTATCGGCCGGTGTTGTGGGGTCTCACGGGCAAGGCCGACGGCGAGACGCGCTTTGTCGCGAACGAAGGCGTGACCGCGCATTTGCAGCGTATTTTGCCGCTGATGGATCTCGTGATCGGCACCGAAGAAGAGTTCCGCATCGCGGGCGGCAAGGACCGTCTCATCGACGCGCTTTCGATGGTGCGCACCGTCACGAGCGCAACGCTCGTGGTGAAGCGCGGGCCGCTCGGATGCTCGATCATCGAAGGCGCGGTGCCCGCTTCCATCGACGACGCGCCGATACACGGCGGCGTGGAAGTGGAAGTGCTGAACGTGCTCGGCGCAGGCGATGCATTTGCCTCCGGTTTCCTCTCCGGCTGGCTGCGCGATGCGCCGCTCGAAGCCTGCGCGAGCGCGGCGAATGCCTGCGGCGCGCTCGTCGTTTCTCGACACGGCTGCGCGCCCGCGATGCCGACGCCCGCCGAACTCGACTATTTCCTCGCCGCTGCCAAGCAAGACCCGGCACGCATGCGCCGCCCCGACCGCGATGCGACGCTCGCGCGGCTGCATCGCGTGAGCCCTGCGCGCAAGGCATGGAACGAAGTGCTGGGCTTCGCGTTCGATCATCGCAACCAGTTCTTCGAGCTCGCGCAGCAAACGGGCGCAAGCGAAGCGCGCATAGCCGTGCTTAAGGGCCTGTTCGTCGAAGCGGTCGCGCAGACCGAAAAGGAGTTGCAACTCGAAGGACGTATCGGCGTGTTGATCGATGACCGCTACGGACAGGATGCGCTGAACGCGGCAACGGGGCGCGGCTGGTGGATCGGCCGGCCGGTGGAATTGCCCGGCTCGATGCCGCTCGTCTTCGATCATGGCCGCTCGGTCGGCACGACGCTCGTCGAATGGCCGCGCGAGCATGTGGTGAAGTGCCTCGTTCACTATCACCCGGATCATCCGCATGACGTGCGGCTCGAACAGGAAGCGCAGTTGCGCGCGCTTTACGATGCAGTGCAGGCAAGCGGGCACGAACTGCTGCTTGAAGTGATCGTGCCGAAGAACGGACCGCCCGTTGCGGACGACACCGTGTATCGCGCGCTGAAGCGCCTCTATAACCTTCAGTTATACCCGGAGTGGTGGAAGCTCGAACCGATGAGCGCGGCGCAATGGCAAGCCGTCGATGGCTTGATCGCCGAGCGCGATCCGTATTGCCGTGGCGTCGTGCTGCTGGGATTGTCCGCGGGCGTCGATCAGTTGCGCGATGGCTTCAATCAAGCGGCATCGTCGAAGACATGCAAAGGCTTTACTGTAGGCCGAACCATCTTTCATGAGCCGAGCCACGCATGGCTTGCGGGCGAAATAAGCGACGACGAACTCATCGCCCGCGTGCGCCGCACGTTCGAAACCTTGATCGCGGCATGGCGCGGCGCGGGGGGGGGGGGGGGGGCGGCCCCCCCGCCCGCCCCCCCCCCCCCCCCCCCCCCCCCCCCCCCCCCCCCCCCCCCCCCCCCCCCCCCCCCCCCCCC